>NZ_JBHYUU010000073.1:0-35936 GCF_042749955.1 Kitasatospora sp. NPDC059462
CGCCAATGGCCCCCAGCCTGGCGGCCGGGAGGTGCCCCCACCGCAGTGGCTCCCTCCTCCGCCTTGCGATGCACGCACCCAGACGCCGCGGCCTGGTCCGACAAAATCCAAGAGACAGACCCTAGCGGCCGGCGGCGAGCGCCGCGTTCCAGGCGGCCTCGGCGGCGGTGAGGGCGGGGGTGGCGTCGGTGGTGGTGGCGGTGGCCAGGGCGGTGAGGGTGGCGCGGACGGTGTCGAGGGCGGCGGCGGGGCCGTAGTGGTTGACCCGCAGCATCCCGGTGGCCAGCGCGCCGCCGCCGGCCTGGACCGGGAGGGACGGGTCGAGGCGGCGCAGCTCGGCGGCGAGGGCGGTGGCGTCCAGGCCGGCCGGGGTGCGCAGGGTGGTGGCCACCGGTGCGGCGTGGGCGTCGGCCGGGACGAACGGGGTGAGCGTGCCGAGGGCCCGCACGCCCGCGCGGGTGGCGGCCGCGGCCGCCCGGTGGCGGGCGATGACGGTGGGCAGGCCGTCCGCGGCGATCCGGTCCAGGCAGGCGCCGAGCGCGAGCATCTCCAGCTGCGCGGGCGCGTGCGGCAGGACGGTGCGCCCGGCGTCCGTCCAGCGCTCCTTCCAGTCCAGCAGCGAGAGGTAGGAGCGGCGCGGGGCGGCCGGGTTGGCGGTGATCCGCTCCCAGGCCCGGGCGGAGACCGAGACGGCCGAGACGCCGGCCGGCCCGCCCATCGCCTTCTGCCCGCCGATCACGCACAGGTCCACGCCCCAGGCGTCGGTCAGCAGCGGCTCGGCGGCCACCGAGGCGACCGCGTCCACCATCAGCAGCGCGCCGTGCTCGCGCACCACGGCGGCGATCTCGGCGACCGGGTTGGTGTTGCCGGTGGCGGCCTCGGCGTGCACCAGCGAGACGAAGTCGACGGCCGGCTCGGCCGCCAGCGCCTCGGCGACCTGCTCGGCGCTCACCGCGGTGTCGAACGGCACGGCGAGGTCGACGACCTTCGCGCCGCAGTCGCGCAGCCAGTTGCCGAAGGTCTGGCCGTACGGGCCGGTGACGATGTTGAGCGCGGTCGAGCCCGGGTGCGCGGCGCCGCGGATCGCGGCCTCCAGCGGCAGCAGTGCCTCGCCCTGGGTGACGATGACGTCGGCGGTGGTGTGCAGGAGCGCGGCGACCTTGTCCTCGATCTCCGCGAAGTCGGCGGCGCTGAGCGGGGGCAGGTCGAGGAAGGGGCTCACGGTCTCTTGGCCTTTCGAGGGGGAGGCGGGGGGAGGGGCGGTACTGGCCGGCATCGAGTCTGCCTCATCCTCGCTGCTTACAAGGAACGGCGCCGTCGGTAGAGTGCGGCCATGAGCATGGGCACGGTGCTGCACGTCAGGGGTCGGGTGCTGGTCGGTCCGGAGGACGTCCGGGACGAACTCTGGGTGGTGGACGGCCGGGTGACCTTCTCCCGTCCGACCGCCGTCGGCGCCGGCTCCGCCGAGGTCCGGACGGTGGAGGGCTGGGTGCTGCCCGGCCTGGTGGACGCGCACTGCCACGTCGGCCTGGACGCGCACGGGGCCGTCGACGCCGCCACCAGCGAGAAGCAGGCGCTCACCGACCGTGACGCCGGCACCCTGCTGATCCGCGACGCCGGGTCCGCCGCCGACACCCGGTGGATCGACGACCGCGAGGACCTGCCCAGGATCATCCGGGCCGGCCGGCACATCGCCCGCACCCGCCGCTACATCCGCAACTACGCGCACGAGATCGAGCCCGGCGACCTCGCCGCCTACGTGCGCGCCGAGGCCCGGCGCGGCGACGGCTGGGTCAAGCTGGTCGGTGACTGGATCGACCGCGACCGCGGCGACCTCGCCGCCTGCTGGCCGGGCGACGCGCTCGCCGAGGCGATCGCGGCCGCGCACGAGGAGGGCGCCAGGGTCACCGCGCACTGCTTCGCCGCCGAGTCGCTGCCGGACCTGCTGGCCGCCGGGATCGACTGCGTCGAGCACGCCACCGGCCTGACCGAGGAACTGATCCCGGTCTTCGCCGAGCGCGGGGTCGCGATCGTGCCGACCCTGGTCAACATCGCCACCTTCCCCCGGCTGGCGGCGGGCGGCGAGGCCAAGTTCCCGGCCTGGTCCGCCCACATGCGCCGGCTGCACGAGCGCCGCTACGACACGGTGGGCGCCGCGCACGACGCGGGCATCCCGGTCTACGTCGGCACGGACGCGGGCGGCTCGCTGGCCCACGGCCTGGTCGCGGAGGAGGTCGCCGAGCTGGTGAAGGCCGGGCTCACCCCCGCCGAGGCGCTGTCGGCGGCCACCTGGGGGGCGCGTGCCTGGCTGGGGCGCCCCGGCCTGGAGGAGGGCGCGCCGGCGGACTTCGTGGTGTACGCGCAGGACCCGCGCGCCGACGTCCGGGTGCTGGCCGATCCCCGGCTGGTGGTGCTGCGCGGGCGCCCGGTGGCGTGAGCGCCCGCGGGGCCTCTTCGGTGTGATCATCTGGGTGAACGGCCTGTCGGTGTAGGCCGATAGGGTTACGCCCATGGCACCGCGTCCACTGAACGAGATCGTCGAGCCCGGATGGGCCACCGCGCTGGAGCCGGTGGCCGGGCGGGTCGCCGCGATGGGCGACTTCCTCCGCGCCGAACTGGCCGCCGGCCGCACCTATCTGCCCTCCGGCCCGAACGTGCTGCGCGCCTTCCAGCAGCCGTTCGCCGAGGTGCGGGTGCTGATCGTCGGCCAGGATCCGTACCCGACCCCCGGCCACGCCGTCGGCCTGAGCTTCTCGGTGGGGGCCGACGTGCGGCCGATCCCGGCCAGCCTGGTCAACATCTTCCAGGAGTACGGTGCCGACCTCGGCCTCCCGCAGCCGTCCAACGGCGACCTCACCCCGTGGACGCAGCAGGGCGTGCTGCTGCTGAACCGCGCCCTGACCACCGCCCCGCGCAAGCCCGCCGCGCACCGCGGCAAGGGCTGGGAGGAGGTCACCGAGCAGGCGATCCGCGCCCTGGTGGCGCGCGGCGGCCCGATGGTGGCGATCCTCTGGGGCCGGGACGCGCGCAACCTGCGGCCGCTGCTGGGCGAGATCCCGGCGATCGAGTCGGCGCACCCGAGCCCGTACTCGGCGAGCGGCGGCTTCTTCGGCTCGCGCCCGTTCAGCCGGGCCAACGAGCTGCTGGTGCGGCAGGGCGCGCAGCCGGTGGACTGGCGCCTGCCGTGATCCGGCGGCGCCTCCGGGCCCGGGCCTAGCAGACCTGGGTCAGCGCGGAGCGTCATCTTCACCCCAACGGGTGAAATGACGCTCTGTATGACTCATATGACGGAGCGTTTGAGAAGACTGGCGGCTCATCCTTTCATCCGTGGGGGTACCGCCATGTCTTCTCGACGAATCGTTTCCGCAGCCGCCGCCGTCGTGGCCTGCACCGTTCTCACCGTTCCGCCCACCTGGGCCGCCGAGCCCGCGCCGGCCGGCTCACCCGCCGCCTCACCCGCCGCCCCGCCCGCGGGATCCCCGGGCAAGGCGCGCGCCGTCACCGCCGAACTCGACCTGGACGTCCGGCTGTTGAACAACGCCGTGGCCGTCCCCGTCGACGTCGCGCTCAACAAGGTCGAGTCCCCGGCCCAGCGCGAGGGCACCGTCCTCACCGCGACCGTCGACGGCGTCGACCAGACCGGCCCGGTCACCCTGGTGAAGGCGGAGGTCGGCAAGTCGGTGACCAAGCTGGACGCCAAGGCCGCCACCGCCTCCGTCACCCTCGCCGACGCCGAGGTGCACGCCCCCGGCCTGCCCGGGACCACCCTGCTCGGCCTGGAGGCGCTGAGCGCCACCGCCACCTGCCCCGTCGACGGCAGGCCCACCGCCGACGTGGTCGCGCCCGCCCGGCTGACCGTCCTCGGCAAGCCGGTCACGGTCGATCTGTACGGGCCGACCACGGTGGACGTGCCGCTGGTCGGCAGCGTGACGGTGGAGTTCTCCAGGAAGACCACCACCTCGACGACGGCCGCCGCCTCCGCCCTGGAGGTCAAGGTCGCGGTGGACCCGCTCAACCTCAACGTCGCCAAGGTGACCGGCACCGTCACGGTCGCGTCGGTGAGCTGCGAGAAGCCCGTCCCGGCCGCCCCGACGTCCACCGCGACGCCGTCGGCCACGCCCGCGAGCACGCCGGCCACGCCCGCCGCCGCCGTCACGACGACGCCCCCGGCGGCCCAGCCCGTCGCGGACACCACCCCGTCCGCCGCACCGGCGACGGCCACCGCCACGGCCCACCGGAGCGCGTCCCCCTCCGCCGGCCGGGCCACCACCGCCCCCGACAGCCTCGCCTCCACCGGCGGCAACGACGCCACCCCCCGGCTCGCCGCCGGCGCCGCCGCGCTGCTCGCCGGAGGCGGCTGCGCGGT
The DNA here is from genome assembly GCF_042749955.1 of Kitasatospora sp. NPDC059462. Lineage (NCBI taxonomy): Bacteria > Bacillati > Actinomycetota > Actinomycetes > Kitasatosporales > Streptomycetaceae > Kitasatospora > Kitasatospora sp. NPDC059462. Next base: position 4,367 of record NZ_JBHYUU010000073.1, read on the forward strand.
CTGGGCCACCCGCCGCCGCCGGGCCGCCGCGGCCCCGGCCCACGCCCGCCGGCGCTGACCCCCGGCCCCACGGGTGCGGGAGTGCCACCTGCGGCACTCCCGCACCGTGACCGTGCCAATGCGGACGGTTGGTTCACATGCGCGTTACATGAGAGGAACAACCGGGAAACGGCGGCTTGCAACGCTACGCGGGCACCCACCACTCAGTTTGCGAGGTACACCGCCGTGGCAATCAAGGCCGAGTACATCTGGATCGACGGCACCAAGCCGACCGCCAAGCTCCGCTCCAAGACTCGTGTCCTGCCGAACGCGGACAAGATCCCCACCTGGGGCTTCGACGGTTCCTCCACCAGCCAGGCCGAGGGCCACGCCTCCGACCGCGTGCTGGCGCCGGTGCGCGTCGTCCCGGACCCGATCCGCGGCGGCGACCACATCCTGGTCCTCTGCGAGGTCAACGAGACCGACGGCACCCCGCACGCCTCCAACACCCGCGCCCAGCTGCGCGGCGTCGCCGAGCAGTACGAGGCGCAGGAGTCGATCTTCGGCATCGAGCAGGAGTACACCTTCTTCAAGGGCTCCCGCCCGCTCGGCTTCCCCGAGGGCGGCTACCCGGCCCCGCAGGGCGGCTACTACTGCGGCGTCGGCGCCGAGGAGGTCTTCGGCCGCGAGATCGTCGAGCTGCACCTCGACCGCTGCATCGACGCCGGCCTGGCCATCTGCGGCATCAACGCCGAGGTCATGCCCGGCCAGTGGGAGTTCCAGATCGGCCCGGTCGACGCCCTGACCGTCTCCGACGACATGTGGATCGCCCGCTACCTGCTCTACCGCACCGCCGAGGAGTTCGGCATCGACGCCACCCTCGACCCGAAGCCGGTCCGCGGCGACTGGAACGGCGCGGGCGCGCACACCAACTTCTCCACCAAGGCGATGCGCGAGAACTACGACGCGATCATCACCGCCTGCGAGTCGCTGGGCACCTCCCAGGAGAAGGTCCTGGAGCACGTCACCCAGTACGGCGCCGACATCGAGTCCCGCCTGACCGGCAAGCACGAGACCGCCCCGTGGAACGTCTACTCCTACGGCGTCTCCGACCGCGGCGCCTCGGTCCGCATCCCGTGGCAGGTCGAGGTCGACCAGAAGGGCTACATCGAGGACCGCCGCCCGAACGCCAACGTCGACCCCTACGTCGTCACCCGGCTGCTGATCAACACCTGCTGCGCCGCCCTGGAGAAGGCCGGCCTGGTCTGATCCCGGCCCCCGGCCCGGCAGTTCCACGTACCACCCGCAGGGCCTCCCCACCTCACCGGGGAGGCCCTGCGGGCGTTCCCGCCGTCAGCCGGCGGGGTGGAGCACCTCGGCCAACTCCCCGGCCGGCGCCGCGAGGTCCGGCCGCCGCCGCGCCAGCTCGCGCAGCCGGACGGCGAACGCCTCGCGCTGGACGGCGGCGGCGTTCTCGGCCACCTGTGCGGCCAGCTCGCGGGCCTGATCCTCGTCGTCCATCGCGATGAGCAGAACCAGGGTGAACAGCCTGCCCTGAGCGGTCTCCAGCAGTTCCTCACTGGCGGTGGCCACCGCGGAGAGGAGGTCGAGGTCGGCCGACTCCAGGGCGGCCGTGGCTTCCGCGGCGGCGAGGTCGGGGTCGACGACGACCGCGTGGGCCAGTTCGAGGGAGGTGGCCTCCGCGAGCCGGAGAATCCCGAGGTGCTGATGGACGACCGGGTGATCGGACGCTCCGGAGAGCAGGGTGAAGACGAACGGGTCGTGCAACGCGTTCCAGTGCGCGAGGTGGAAGGCGCGGGACTCGTCCCAGGTGGGCGTCTCGATCCAGGCTTCCATGAGGGCGAACGCGTCGTTCTCGCGCCGGCCCTCGGCGAGGACGGTGGCGAGTGAGCGGTCGTCGATGTCGTCGAGCAGGCGGGTGAGGCCGACGATCGCAGGCTCCTCGGGGAAGAGCGCATCGGCGAGGCGCAGGTGGTGCCGGGACTCGGGCGATCGCAGGTGCTGCGCGTTGGTGCGCAGGAAGTCCTCGACCTGCGGCCAGCCCTCGCATGCGGACCAGGCATTGATGAGGTCGAAGACACTGTCCGGGATCGGCGTGGTCGCCCAGTCGGGCAGCCTTCCCTCGCCGAGCCCGAAGTCCGTCGCCACCTCGTGGATCAGCCGCCGGATCCTGGAGAGCTGCGAGGGGGTGCCTGACGCTGCGGCCGCGGTGGCTGCCGCCAGGGTATCGACCGCCCGGTCCGCGGCGCCTCGCCGCGCGTGGAGGTACGCGAAGCGGACCCGCAGCTCCGCCTGTGACCAGGGGTCTTCGTGAAGCGCGGCGATGCCGTCGGTCCATGCGAGGTCGGTCAGGTCGTCCGTCTGGAGGTCGGTGAGGCTGTTGAGGGCGTTGGCGAGGTAGGGCATGTGGGCTGCGGGGTCGGTTTCGGCGAGTTGGCGCGCGAGGTCGACGGCTTCGGTGATGGTGGCCAGGGCGACGGTGCGGTCTCCGGTGTCGGCTCGCCGGTCGGCGAGGTCGATGAGGGCGCGGGCGAGGTCGGGGAGGTGGGCTGCGGGGTCGGTTTCGGCCAGTGAGCGGTAGTGGGCGACGGCTTCGGTGATGGTGGTCAGCGCCGCGGAGTGGTCTCCGGTGTCGGCCTGGCGGTCGGCGAGGTCGTTGAGGGCGCGGGCGAGGCCGGGGAGATGGGCGGCGGGCAGCGCGGCTGCGAATCGGCGGCGGATGCCGACGGCTTCGGTGACGGCGGTCAGCGCCGCAGCGTGGTTTCCGCTCTTGGCCTGCTGGTTGGCGAGGTTGTTGAGTGCCATGGCGAGGTTGGGGAGGTGGGCTGCGGGGTTGGCGTCGGCGAGTGAGCGGTAGTGGGTGACGGCTTCGGTGATGGTGGTCAGGGCGGCGGCGTGGTCTCCGGTGTCGGCCTGGCGGTTGGCGAGGTTGTTGAGGGCGTGGGCGAGGTAGGGAAGAAAGGCTGCGGGGTTGGTGTCGGCGAGTCGGCGCCAGTGGGCGACGGCTTCGGTGATGGTGGCCAGCGCCGCGATGTGGTCTCCGCTGCGGGCCTGCTGGACGGCGAGGTTGTTGAGGGTGTGGGCGAGGTTGGGGAGGTGGGCTGCGGGGTTGGTGTCGGCCAGTGAGCGGTAGTGGGTGACGGCTTCGGTGATGGTGGCCAGCGCTTCGGTGTGGTTCCGGTTGCTGCCCTGGTGGACGGCGAGGTTGTTGAGGGCGTGGGCGAGCTGGGGAAGGAAGGCTGCGGGGTTGGTGTCGGCGAGTCGGCGCCAGTGGGCGACGGCTTCGGTGCTGGTGGCCAGCGCCGCGATGTGGCTTCCGTTGCGGGCTTGCTGGTTGGCGAGGTTGCTGAGGGCGCCGGCGAGGCTGGGAAGAAAGGCTGCGGGGTTGGTTCCGGCGAGTCGGCGTCGGAGGTCGACGGCTTCGGTGATGGTGGTCAGGGCGGCTGTGTGGTCTCCGTTGGCGGCCTGCTGGTTGGCGAGGTCGTTGAGGGCGCGGGCGAGGTCGGGGAGGTGGGCTGCGCGGTTGGCGTCGGCCAGTGAGCGGTAGTGGTCGAGGGCTTGGGTGATGGTGGCCAGCGCTGCGGCGTGGTTGCCGTTGCCGGCTTGCTGGTTGGCGAGGTTGTGGAGGGCGCCGGCGAGGTCGGGGAGGTGGGCTGCGGGGTTGGCGTCGGCGAGTGAGCGGTAGTGGGTGACGGCTTCGGTGGCGGTGGTCAGCGCTGCGGCGTGGTTCCCGTTGCCGGCCTGGTGGCCGGCGAGGCTGTTGAGTGCCATGGCGAGGTCGGGGAGGTGGGCTGCGGGGTTGGTGTCGGCGAGTAATCGGTAGTGGGTGACGGCCTCGGTGGCGGTGGTCAGCGCTGCGGCGTCGTTTCCGTTGTGGGCTTGCTGGTTGGCGAGGCCGTTGAGGGCGCGGGCGAGGTCGGGGAGGTGGGCTGCGGGGTTGGCGTCGGCGAGTCGGTGCCAGTGGGTGACGGCTTGGGTGGCGGTGGCCAGGGCGGCGAGCCGGTCCCCGGCCCCGTTTTGGCAGACGGCGAGGTTGCTGAGTGCCATGGCGAGGTCGGGGAGGTGGGTTGCGGGGTTGGTGTCGGCGAGAGAGCGGTAGTGGGTGACGGCCTCGGTGGCGGTGGTCAGGGCGGCGAGTCGGTCCCCGGCCGCGCCTTGGCGGATGGCGAGGTTGTTGAGGGCGCCGGCGAGGCTGGGGAGGTGAGTGGCGGGGGCGTTGTCGGCGAGTTGGCGCCAGTGGGTGACGGCTCGGGTGATGGTGGTCAGGGCGGCGAGCCGGTCCTCGGTCTCGGCTTGGCAGAGGGCGAGGTTGTTGAGTGCGGCCGCGAGGTTGGGGAGGTGGGTGGCAGGGGCGGTGGTGGCGAGTCGGTGCCAGATGTCGACGGCTTCGGTGGCGGTGGTCAGGGCGGCGAGTCGGTCCCCGGCCGCGGCTTGGCGGACGGCGAGGTTGTTGAGTGCCGTGGCGAGGGCGGGGAGGTGAGTGGCGGGATCAGCGTTCGCGAGTCGCCGGAACAGGACCAGCGCCTTCGCCGCGGATTCCAGCGAGCCGGAATCGTCGCCGACATCAGCCTGCCGATGGCTCACCCGGAGCAGTCGGGTCGCCCGCTGGTCGTCCTGCCCGGCGAGTCGTGGGTCGTCCAGGCAGCGGAGCTCGGCGCGCAGGGCGAGGTGGGGGAGCCCGAGGGTCGAGTGCGGGATCGCGTGGGTGAGGTCGTTCAGCCAGACCGGGGCCTGCGCCGCGGCGACGAGCCGTTCGAGCGCCTCAAGGGCCGCGCCGCGTTGGGCGAAGGCGACGACCAGGACGGGGAGCCACCGGTTCTCCCCGCCCCCGATCCACCCGGTGATCAGATCTGCCGCGGCGCCCGGATCGGCCGCCGCGGCGCGGTTGAACTGGCGCAGGGCGTCGAGCACCCGTTCGTCGTCGAGCCCCTCCAGTGCCGCCGCCAGCAGCCCGTCGTCCTCCCGCAGCGTGCGCAGCACCAGGTGGTCGGCGATCGGGTCGGGGCGCAGGGTGAGCGGCTCGCCGGGGGCCGGGCGCAGGCAGTCGGTGAGGGTGGTGCGGACCTGCTCGCGCCACCGGCCGTCGTCCGCCAGTTCCTCGACGGCCCGGAGGGCGTCGACCACCCAGGGCCGGGAGGCCGGGGTGCGCAGGGTGAGGCTGGTGACGGCGCGGTCGAGGACGTCGAGCGGGGCGTCGCCGGTGGTGCCGGTGGCACGGCGGTAGACCTGCGCCCAGTAGGAGTGCTCGTGGTGGAGCACCTCCTCGTACAGCTCGGCGCGAGTGGTGGGCAGCCGGCCGCGGCCCCGGGTGCGGGCGGCCAGGAAGGTGCGGAGCAGCCGGTCGAGGGTGGTCCAGTTCCGTGGGACCGGACCGGCCGCCGTCTCGGGGTCCACCGGCTCGCCGTCCAGCCGGAACGCCTCGACGGCGCGCCGCACGAGCGCGTCGCCGTCGGGGTGTTCGGGCGGCAGCGGCATCGGGGGGCGTTCGCGGCAGAGGTGGCCGTCGTTGGTCCAGGCCCGGCGCAGGTCGTCCAGCCACTGGCCGTCGGTGGAGCGGGCGGTCATCAGGACGACGGCGGGTGCGCCGCCGCGTTCGGTGCGCCGGCGCAGCACGCTGAGCAGCTGCCGCGCCTCGGCGGGCCGGGCGTCGGCGTAGTCGAGGACGACCAGGGTGGGCGAGGTGACGACGCCGAGCCAGTCCAGGCCGGGGGTGTCCTTGCGCAGGTAGCCCGCGTACCAGCCGTCCCGCTCGGCGAGCCGGTGGGCGACCTCCAGGGCGAGCCGGGTCTTGCCCGCGCCGCCGACGCCGTGGACGACGGCGACGCCGGTGTGCCGGCCCTCGGCCACCGAGCGGCACCAGCCGGTGAGCACGGTCAGTTCGTCGCGGGCCTGGAACGGCACCACGTTGTGTTCCGGCCTGAGCAGTTGCAGCGGCCGGTGCAGCTGCGGGTCGAGCGGCAGGTACGGCGGGCGCAGCGGGTCGGCGGCCAGGTGCACGGCCGGGACGTGGGCGTCCCCGGCGCGCCACAGGCGCCCCACGTCGACGGCGAAGCGCCAGTTCCACTCGGCGGCGTAGCGGGCGCCGGCCCGGGCGGCGTCGGCGAAGGAGGCTCCGGTGCCGAGGACCGGTGAGGTGGGCAGGGCGTGGGCCGCGCCGACCGGGTCGAGCAGCAGCAGCGGGCGGGCCGGGCCGTCCACCTCCGCCTGGGCGAGTTCCGCCCAGTCGGGCGGCCGGGTCCGCCACACCTCGGCGTCCGGCGGGGCGGGCTCGCCGGGGTCGGGGTCGCCGATCCGCACGCCGAGCAGCGCGTGGCCGGGGGCGCCGGCCTCGGGCGGGTCGAGGAGCAGGACGAACGGCCGCAGGCCCGCGTGCAGGCAGGCGCCCGCGAGGACGAGCGCGAGGTCGAGGCAGGTGGCGTGCCGGGGGCTCCACAGCACCTCGGCGGGCTGGCGGACCACCTGCCGCCCGGGGTCGTCGCCCGGCGCCTCGTACGCGTAGGTGATGCCGGCGCCCGCCAGTGCCTCGTACACGGCGCGGGCCTGGTCGAGGCGGCTGCCGCCGGCCGCGCCGGGCAGGCGGACGAACGCGGCGGCCTCGTCGGGCCGGACGTAGCGGGCGAGGGCCGCGGGCTCGCCCTCCTGGTCCCAGCGCGGCCAGGCGTTCATCCGGCCACCGCCGCGAAGGCGTCGCCCGCGGTGAGGTCGCCGACGCCGGGGACGGCGCGCGCGGTCACCTTGACGTCGTACAGGCCCGGCTGCTGCCCGGGCAGGTCGGTGCGGTGGCAGCCCTCCGCCGGGTCCCAGTCGAGCCGCACCTCGGCGACCCGCGCGCCCGGTTCCTCGGCCTGCCGCAGCGTCGCCCACACGGGCAGCCCCTCCCCGCCCTCGGGGACGGCGTCGCCGCGCAGCCGCACTCGCAGCGGTACCGTCGCGCCGGCCGGGTGCAGTTCGTCCAGGTCCAGCCCCAGCGAGGTCTGCCGCTCCTCGCCGCGGACGGCGGTCAGCGGCGCCCGCCGCTCGAAGGCGTCGACCAGGCCCGGGATCCAGGCGGCCGAGCCGAGCGGGCCGTGCCGGTCGCGGGCGCGCCAGCCGGAGGCGTGGTCGGCGCTCAGCTCCAGCGGGACGGCGGAGAAGGCGGGCACGGTGCCGTCGCCGTGGTCGTGCTCCCAGCCGTCGAGCGGGAGCCAGCCGGGCGGTGTCTTGTGCAGGCTGAGCCGGCGGCCGTCCCAGTGGGCGGAGCCGGGGGTGTCGTGGCTCCAGCCGAGGCGCGGGACGACGACCGGGGTGTCGGGTTGGCGCGGAATGCCGCGCCAGCCGTCCTCGATGTCCCGGTGGGTGTCGTAGCCGGCCTCGGCCGCCGCTCCGAGCCCCGGCAGGGCGAGTTCGTGGGGGTGGCGGGCGGTGCCGGTGGTGGCGTCCCAGACGGCGGGGTAGCGGGGCAGCAGGTCGGCGACGCCCGGCCAGCTCCGCAGCAGCTCGCTGACGCCCTTCAGCCGGACCCCGGCCACCCGGACGCCGTTGGCCAGCACGTCCAGGGCCTTGGGCGCCCCCCGGTGCGGCGTGCCGAGGGTGATCAGGGCGCGGCAGAGCGGCCAGCCCTCCAGCGGGCCGAGCCAGTAGCGGGCGACCAGTCCGCCCATCGAGTGCGCCACGACGGTGACGCGCCCGGCCCGTTCGGTCTCGGTGAAGTCCTGGAGGCGTTCGTGGACGTCGGCGGCGAGCTGCTCGGCGGCCCGGGCGACGCCGAGGCGGAAGTCGTAGGGGAGGACGACCACGTTGGCGGCCGGGTCGCGCCGGTCCGGGTGGCCCTCGTCGAGCCGTACGCCGGGCAGTGCGCGCAGGCCGTCGAGCAGCCGCTCGTAGCCGGGGACGACCGTCCAGCCGGGCAGCAGCCGGCGGGAGCGGATCACCCCGACGGGGCGCAGCGGCTCGTCGGGGGCGAGCCGGCCCGGTCCGGCGAACAGGGCGGCGATGTCGCCGAAGCCCGCGTCCCAGACGACTTCGCCGGGCCGCCCGTCCTTCCCCGGCCGCTCCAGTACGCTGCCGCCGATCCCGGGCAGGACGTACACCAGATGTCTGCGCGCCACTTCGTCTCCGCTCGCCGGGCGCCGGTTGCCCAACCCCCCTGGCCGGACCGGCGCTTGCGCGCCCATGATCCTGCGCACCGGTCGTGCGGCACAGGGGCCGGGCCGGGTGGTGGCCAAGTTGAGACACGGGGCCGGGGCGGAGGCTCTCTTGATCGGCGCCGGACCTCGGCGGACAATGGCCCGCATGACCGCCTTCGCCGCCTGGTTCCCCGTGCGACGCCTGCACGTGGATCTGGCGCGGGTGTGGACGGCCGCCTGTCGCCGTTGAACGGCTCTCCCCCTTTCCCGCAGGCGGCTCTTCCGGTACGGAGTGTGTGTTCATGACCCTGACGTTCCACTGGTTCCTGCCCACCAACGGCGACAGCCGGCACGTCGTCGGCGGAGGCCACGGCTCGACACCCGGCGCGGCCGGGGGCGACCGGCCGCCGTCCCTCGGGTACCTGGGGCAGGTCGCCCGCAGCGCCGAGCAGTTGGGGTTCGAAGGGGCGCTGACGCCGACCGGGGCGTGGTGCGAGGACGCATGGGTGACGACGGCGATGCTCACCCAGGTGACCGAGCGGCTGAAGTACCTGGTGGCGTTCCGGCCCGGGCAGATCGCGCCGGCACTGGCGGCGCAGATGGCGTCCACGTACCAACGGCTGTCCGGCGGGCGGCTGTTGCTCAACGTGGTGACGGGCGGGGAGTCGGCGGAGCAGCGGGCGTACGGGGACTTCCTGGACAAGGACGCCCGCTACGCCCGCACCGGGGAGTTCCTGTCCGTCGTGCGGCGGCTCTGGGCGGGGGAGACGGTGGACCACGAAGGGGTCCACCTGCGCACCGAGCGGGCGGAGTTGACCCGGCCGCCGGAGCCGGCGCCGCCGGTGTACTTCGGCGGGTCCTCCCCGGTGGCGGGCGAGGTCGCCGCCCGGTACGCGGACGTGTACCTCACCTGGGGCGAGCCGCCCGGGCAGGTGCGGGAGAAGATCACCTGGATCCGTGAACTCGCCGCGCGGGAGGGGCGGGTGGTGCGGTTCGGGATCCGGCTGCACGTGATCACCCGGGACACCTCGGCGCAGGCGTGGGCGGAGACGGAGCGGCTGCTGGCGGCGATGGACCCGCAGCGGGTCCGGGAGACCCAGCGGGCGCTGGCCCGCAGCGAGTCGGTGGGGCAGCGCCGGATGCTGGCGCTGCACGGCGGCTCGGCGGAGCGGCTGGAGGTGTACCCGGGGCTGTGGGCGGGCGTCGGCCTGCTGCGCGGCGGGGCCGGGACGGCGCTGGTGGGCAGTCACCGGGAGGTGGCCGACCTCGTCACCGAGTACCACGAGCTGGGCATCGACGAGTTCGTGCTCAGCGGGATGCCGCACCTGGAGGAGGCGTACTGGTTCGGCGAGGGGGTGCTGCCGGTGCTGGCCGCCCGGGGGCTCTGGCGCCGGCCGGAGTAGGACGGCGCCGGAGCGGGGCGTCGGTGCGGAGCGTCGGGGTGGGGCGCCGGAGCAGGGCGTCGGCGCGGGCGGCCGGGGGCTACTGCTGGCCCAGGACCATCCACTTCTCCGGCTTGACCACCGGCTCGAAGCCCACCTTGGCGTAGACGCCGTGGGCGTCGGCGGTGGCCAGCAGGATGCGGCGCAGGCCGTCCCCGGCGAGCTCGTCGCGGACGGCGGCGGCCAGGGCGGTGCCGAGGCCGCAGCCGCGGGCGGCGGGGGCGATGTAGACGTCGCACAGCCAGGCGAAGGTGGCGTGGTCGGTGACCACCCGGGCGTAGCCGACCTGGGCGCCCGAGGCCTGCTCGTAGAGGCCGAAGTTGAGCGAGTCCGCGATCGCCCGGTCCTGCTTCTCGCGGCTGCGGCCGATCGCCCAGTAGGCGTCCAGGGACAGCCACCGGTGGATCAGCGCGGCGTCGAGGCGCGCGGGGTCGGTGGAGATCTCGTAGCCGTCGGGCAGGGTGTGGTCACTGGTCATGGCCGGATCCAAGCAGCGGATCCGGCCGTCGACCAGTGGTTTTCTCAGTGGACGGGCACGGCGTTCTCCGGCAGGTTGTGCCAGTTGGTGACGATCGGCCGGTCGACGCCGGTCCGGCCGATCGGCAGGCTGACCGGGTCGGGGTCCGGGCTGCCGATGCCCACGATGACGTCGGTGAACTCGACGGCCTGGTTGTCCTTGGTGGTCTTCGCCATGACGCCCGCGTAGGCGGTGTCCGAGCCGCTCAGCCTGATCGGCTGGCTGACGCCCTGCTCGGCCTTGGACGCCTCGATGCCGCGCGAGCCGAAGGCGATGACCGGCGGCCGGGGCGGGAGGGTGCAGGTGACGCCCGGCTTGGCCTTGGCGGCGATCAGGATGTAGCCGCCCGCCTGGGACTCGGCCTTGGCGGTGAGCACGAGGTCCTTGGCGCCGCAGGTGGCGCCGGAGGGCTGGGCGGGGGCGGAGGGCTTCGTGGCGGTGGCGGCCGGGGTGGTGACGGCCGGCGCGGCGGTGGCCGGGGCGGCGGCGGTCGGGGCGGTGGTGGCCGGCGGCGCGGTGGTCACGGCCGGGCTCGACACGGGGGCGGCGGTGTCGCTGTTCTCCGGCCCGCACGCGGTGGCGGCGACGGCGAGCGCCGCGACGGCGACGGCGGTGAGAGCGAGACGGCGCGGGCGCATGCGGTTCCCCCAGGATCGTGGTGCGGCGGTGTCGTTCACCGGCGCACCACGACGGTACGACGGGATCGTTCACGGTCCGGTGCGGGAAACATCCCGATCCTGTCGCAGAGCGCGGCGCCGGAAAGGGATGGCCAACACCCCGCCCACGAGGGACGATCACCCCCATGACCGCACCCCCGTTGCTCCTCCTCGACGTCGACGGCCCGCTCGACCCGTACGCCGCCGAACCGCAGGACGCCGCGTGGATCGCCGCCCACCATCCCGGGCCGGCGGCCACCCTGCGGATCAATCCCAGGAAAGGTCTGCGGCCCGGGGACTTCGCCGCTTTGCGGGAGTGGGCGTGCGGGGGGACGGGGGCCGGGGGGTGAGGGTCGGGACGGTCGAGCGGCTGCGGCGTCACCCCGTGAAGTCGATGCTCGGCGAGGAACTCCGTGCGGCGTCCGTGACGGAGCGCGGCATCGACGGCGACCGCGCGTACGCGCTGCTGGACGTCGGCAGCGGGCTGGTGGTGAGCGCCAAGCACCCGCGCCGCTGGGCGGGCGTGCTCGGGTTCACGGCCGTGACCCCGCCCGGCGGCGGGGTGGTGATCACCGGCCCGGACGGCGCGGTCGTGGACGAGCGCGGGTTGTCGCAGCGGCTGGGCCGCGAGGTCCGGCTGGTGGACGCGCCGCCGCAGGGCGCGAGCGTCGAGCGGTCCGTTCCGGAGGAGGTGCTGGCGTGGGGGCCGCACGCCGAGGTCGGGTTCACCGTCAACGAGCTGGGGCGCGCCGCGCCGCCCGGGACGTTCTTCGACTTCGCCCCGCTCCATCTGCTCACCACGGCCGCCCTCGCCGCCGCCGACGGCGCCGCCGCCGAGCGGTACCGGCCGAACGTGCTGGTCCGCACCTCCGGCGCCGCCACCGGCTTCGTCGAGAACGCCTGGGTGGAGAGCGAGTTGGCGATCGGCGCGCGGCTGCGCCTGCACATCGTCACGGCCACGCCGCGCTGCGCCGTCCCCACCCTCGCGCACGGTCCGGGCCTGCCCCGCTCGACGGCGGCGCTGCGCACGCTCGCGGAGCGCAACCGGCTCGTCCCGCTGCCGGGCATGCCCGCGCTGCCCTGCGCCGGTGTGTACGCCCGGGTGCTGACGCCGGGCCGGGTGGCGGTCGGCGACCCGGTGGTGCTGCTGTCCTGACCTGCGGGGAACCGGTTGTCGTCGGGGCGGGTCCCATCGTCGTCGGCAGGGCGAGGCGGCGAGGCGGCGAGGAGGCGACCGGGATGGGCGGGGACCGGGAGTTCGGCAGCGGGAGCAGCGGGAGCAGCGGGAGCAGCGGGACGGCGGCCGGCCGCTGGGCCTTCGCGGCCCGGTGGGCGGTGGTGGTGGCGGCCGCGACGGCGTCGGCCGTGGTGCTGGCGACCTCGGCGGACGACGGCGGTCGGGCGCTCCCCGTCACGGTCGGGGGGACGACGACGGGGCCGGTGAGGGCGCCGGTGGCGGCGGTGACGACGGCGGTGGAGACGGCGGGCGCCGCCGCCCGGCCGCCGCGCCGCAAGGTGAGCCCCGGCACGACCCCGGCGGACCCCGGCGAGGGCGCCGCCGTGGGCGTCGCCTACGCGCTCGACTGGAACACCCGCTGCGAGACCGGCCATCTGCGCTTCGCCGGGCACTCCTGGCGGACCGGGCGCCCGCCGGTCCTGCCGCCCGGTCTGCCCGGCGCGTGGGGGCCCGGCTCGGCGCCGCCCGTGCTGCCCGGCTGGGCGACGCTGACCGCCGCCGACCGGCTGCGCTTCGACGCCCCCGGCTACCTGGACGGCCCGGTGCTGCTCGAACCGGCCGCCGAGCCGGGGGATCTGCGAGTAGGCCCGGGAGCGCGTACGGGTCCGGGTCCGGGTCCGGGGCCGGGGCCGGGTGCCGGGAAGGGGGCGTCAGGCGTCCAGCGCCCGCGCCAGGGCGGTCAGGAAGCGGTCCGTGGTGGCCTCGTCCCGGACGGCCACGCGCAGCCAGTCCGGGCCGAGGCCGGGGAAGGTGTCGCCCCGGCGGACGGCGAAGCCGAGGGTGCGCAGCCGGGCCCGGACGGCGTCGGCGCCCGGCAGTTCGAGCAGCACGAAGGAGGCGGCCGGCTCACCGTGCACCCGGACGGCCGGGAACGCCGCCAGGCCCTTCACCAGGTGCTCGCGCCGGAGGGTGAGTTCGTGCGCGGCCCGCTCGGCCTCGGCGAGCGCGGCCGGGGCGGAGCAGGCCTCGGCGGCGACCAGCGCCGGAGTGGAGACCGGCCAGAGCGGCTGGGCCGCGGCCAGGGCGGCGATCAGCGGCGCCGGGCCGAGCACGTAGCCGATCCGCAGCCCGGCCAGGCCCCAGGTCTTGGTGAGGCTGCGCAGCACGACCACCTGGCCCGGAAGCTCCCGCGCCGGGGCCAGGGATTCGCTCTCGCCGGGCACGGTGTCCATGAACGCCTCGTCGACGACCAGGGTGCGGCCGGGGCGGGCCAGGGCGGCGACGGCGGCCGCCGGGTGGAGGACGGAGGTGGGGTTGGTGGGATTGCCGAGCACCACCAGGTCGGCCTCCTCGGGCACCGCGTCCGCGGCCAGCCGGAAGCCGTCCCCGGGGGTGAGCAGGACCCGTCGCACCGGGTGCCCGGCGTCCCGCAGGGCGGCCTCCGGCTCGGTGAACTGCGGGTGCACCACGGCGATGTGACGTAGCGTCAGGGAGCGGGCGAGCAGGACGAAGGCCTCGGCGGCGCCCGAGGTGAGCAGCACCTCCTCGACCGGCCGGCCGTGCCGCTCGGCGACGGCCTCCCGGGCGGCGGCGCCGTCGGGATAGGCGGCGAGGCCGGTGAGGCTGGCGGCGAGGCGCTCGCGCAGCCACTCCGGGGGCGTGCCGGTGCGGACGTTGACGGCGAGGTCGACCAGTCCGGCGCCGTCGGCGCGCACCTCGGCGTCCCCGTGGTGGCGCAGGTCGGGTTCGGCGGGGGAGTGGGGGCTCATGGCTGCTCTCCTGGGTTCGGTCGGGCGTGCGGGGGGCGGGCCGCGCGGGCGACGGCCACCGTCGCGGCCGCCGACTTCCGCTTGGGGACGACGAGCTCGGCGCGCCCGCCGCCGGCCCCCGCCAGCGCCGCCGCCTCGGCCACACTGACCGTGCCGACCGCGTGGCCGACGGCGCCGGACGGATTCGGCACGGGGACGGCGGCCAGCACCCCGGCCGGATACTCGGCCACCGGCACGCCGAGCGCCGCCGCGGCCGCGCGGACGGCGGGGTGGGCGGCCTTGCCGGTGAGGGTGGCGAGGGCGGCCGCGGCGCCGTCCGGCAGCCCGGCCGAGGCGAGCGCGTGCCGGACCAGCGCCAGCAGCTCCGCTCCCGTCGCCGAGCCCCGCACGCCGACCCCGACGACGAACGGTCCGCCGCCCGCGTCGCCGACGAACCGAGGGGCCGCGTCGCCGACGAACGGAGCACCGGCCCCGGCGCCGTCCGGCCCGCCCGCGCCGTCCGGCCCGCCCGCGCCGTCCGGCCCGCCCGCGCCGTCCGGACCGCCCGCGACGTCCGGGCGGCCCCCGCCGTCACCCGAACCGCCCAACGCACCGGATCCGATGCCGTGCGAACCGTTCCCGTCCGGTCCCCTCACGCCGCGCTCACGCCCTGCCCACGTCCCGTTCCTCCACGTCACCCGCCCGACACCTGCCCGAGGCCGCACGCCGCCCGGCCCCGGCCGGCACCCGTCCGGGGCGGCCGAAACCCGCCGGTCCCGGCCCGCCGGAAAGCCCAGGTCAGGCCGCTGCCGGGGGCCCGGGGCCGCCGAAATCCCACCACGCCCGTGACGGACGGGTCAATCGCGACGGGTGTGACCCGCGCCCGGCGGCGATCCTCGGCCAGCGATCGCTGTTCGCCGTTTCTTCATGTCGCCGCCGAGGCCCGCGCCACCGCGCCGCTCCTACTGTTTGCGGCGCTCCGAATCCGCCGGTCCACCGGCCGGCGGTCCTCTCCCACCCGGCAGTTCCCGCACGGCCGGGCCGCCTGCCCGACCCGGCCGCCCCGACGCACGGAGGACACCATGCCCGAAACCCCGGAGACTGTTGACATGAGCGCCACGACCCCCGTCGCCGGGGGCGCCGCCCCGCGCCGCCCCCGCCGCCGCACCCTCACCGCCTCCGCCGCCGGCCTCGGCCTGGTCGCCGGCTCGCTCGGCCTCTGGGCCGCCACCGGCACCACCGCCCAGGCCGCCGCCCTGCCGACCCCGGACCACGTGGTCGTCGTCGTCATGGAGAACCACGCCTACACCCAGGTGATCGGCAGCTCCAGCGCGCCGTACATCAACAACACGCTGAAGGCCGGCGGCGCCACCCTCACCCAGTCGTTCGGGCTCACCCACCCCAGCGAGCCCAACTACTACCAGCTGTTCTCCGGCTCCAACCAGGGCCGCACCGACGACAGCTGCGTGCCGGTCGGCTCGATCAACCAGCCGAACCTCGCCTCCGAGCTGATCGCCGCCGGCAAGACCTGGGCCAGCTACAACGAGGGCCTGCCGAGCCAGGGTTCGACCACCTGCTCCAGCGGCAAGTACGCGCAGAAGCACAACCCGTGGTTCGGCTTCGGCAACGTGCCGACCAACACCGCGTTCACCATGACGCAGTTCCCGACGAACTTCGCGAGCCTGCCGAAGGTCTCCTTCGTCGTCCCGGACCTCTGCAACGACATGCACGACTGCTCGGTGTCCACCGGCGACACCTGGATCCAGAACAAGCTCGGCGCCTACGCCACCTGGGCCAAGAACAACAACAGCATCCTGGTCGTGACCTTCGACGAGGACAACAAGCTGTCCGGCAACCGCATCCCCACCGTCTTCTACGGCGCCCACGTCACCCCGGGCTCCACCACCGCCACCACCTACAACCACTACAACGTGCTGCGCACGCTGGAGGACCTCGCGGGCCTGACCACCCACGCGGGCAACGCCGCCACCGCCGCCACCATCTCCGGCATCTGGAACTGACGCCCGTGTACGTCGCGGACTCCCGCAGCTCCAAGGCCCCCGCCGCCCCGGCCGCCACCCGGCCGGGGCGGCGGGAGGCCGCCGCCCCCGCCGCGGGCCGGGCGGGCCGGGCGGCCGTTCCCGGCACCGTCGTCGCCCTGGGCGTGGTCAGCCTGGTCACCGACGTGTCGTCCGAGATGGTCAGCGCCGTCCTGCCGCTCTACCTGCTCACCGGCCTCGGCCTGTCCCCGCTCGGCTTCGGCCTGCTCGACGGCATCCAGAACGGCTTCAGCGCCGTCGTCCGGCTGGCCGGCGGCCACCTCGCCGACCGGCGCGGGCGCGACGGCGCCCCCCGGCACAAGGCCGTCGCCGCCGTCGGCTACGGCCTGTCGGCGCTGTGCAAGCCGCTGCTGCTGCTCGTCCACACCGTGCCGCTGATCGGCGCCGTGCTCGCCGCCGACCGCACCGGCAAGGGCCTGCGCACCGCCCCGCGCGACGCGATGATCTCGCTCGCCACCGAACCCGCCCACCGCGGAAGGGCGTTCGGCGTCCACCGGGCGATGGACACGGCCGGCGCGCTGCTCGGGCCGCTCACCGCCTTCCTGGTGCTGCGCACGGCCGGCGGCCCGCTGCTCGCCGACGGCGGCCAACAGGCCGGCTACCACGCGGTGTTCGCGGTCAGCGCGTGCGTCGCGGTGCTCGGCGTGCTGGTCCTGCTGCTCTTCGTGCCGAACCGGCCGGCCACCGACGAGCCGTCGGCGGTCCACCCCCGGCTGCGGGACGGCCTCGCCCTGCTGCGCATCCCCGGACTGCGCCGGCTCACGTTCTGCGCCGTGCTGCTCGGCCTCACCACCGTCAGCGACTCCTTCCTCTACCTGCTCGTGCAGCGCCGGCTCGGCCTCGCCACCGAGTACTTCCCGCTGCTCCCGCTCGGCACCGCCGGCGCCTTCCTGCTGCTCGCCGTCCCGCTCGGCGCGCTCGCCGACCGGATCGGCCGCCGCCGGCTGTTCCTGGCCGGCCACGGCGTCCTGCTGACCGCCTACGGACTGCTGCTCTCCCCGCTCGACGGGCTGCCGGTGGTGGCCTGCGTGCTGCTGCTGCACGGCGCCTTCTACGCCGCCACCGACGGCGTGCTGGCCGCCGCCGCGGCCGACACCGTCCCCGCCGGGCAGCGCGGCGCCGGCCTCGCCCTGGTCGGCACCGGACAGGCGCTCGCGCGGTTCGCCTGCTCGCTGGTGTTCGGCGCGCTGTGGAGCGCCGTCGGCGGCACCGCCGCGCTGACCTGGTCGGCGCTGGCGCTGGCCGGCTGCGTCACCGGCGCGGCGTTCGTGCTGCGCGAGCCCGCCGCCCCCGACGACCCCGCCGCCTTCGAAGACCCCACCGACGCCGAGGTGCCCTCGTGACCGCCGCCCCCCTCCGCAACCGCACCCGGGTGCTGATCCTGCTGGTCGCCGTCGTCCTGCTCGCCGGGGTCGGCACCGGCGCCGTGCTGTGGGCCGCCGACCGCTCCGCCGAACGCGACCGCGTCCAGGCCGGCGGCCCCGTCGTCACCCCCGGCGAGGTCACCCTCAAGGCCCCCGCCGCCCGGCAGCTGCTCTTCCGCAACATGGCCTGGGGCCCGCACCGCGACGAGATCGTCACCGTCCCCGCCGACCGCCCCGACGGCCCGCGCACCTCCTCCGGCGTCCAGTGCCTGCGCTTCTCCGCCGCCGCCGGCACCGGCATCTGCCTACAGGCCGACCGCGGCACCCTCCAGGACACCTACCGCGCCGTCGTCCTCGACGACCGCCTGCGCGAGGTGCGCTCCTTCCCGGTCGCCGGCATCCCCACCCGCTCCCGGGTCTCGCCCTCCGGGCACCTCGCCGCCTGGACCGTCTTCGTCAGCGGCGACTCCTACGCGGGCACCGACTTCTCCACCCGCACCTCGATCGTCGACGTCCGGGACTGGAACCTGCGGGAGAACCTGGAGGAGTTCGACGTCATCAAGGACGGCAAGCCGTACCGCTCGCCCGACGTCAACATCTGGGGCGTGACCTTCGTCGACGACAACGCCTTCTACGCCACCGTCGCCACCGGCGGCCAGACCCACCTGGTCCGCGGTGACCTCGGCGCCCGCACCCTCACCACCCTCCACCAGAACGTCGAGTGCCCCTCGCTCTCCCCGGACGGCACCCGGGTGGCCTACAAGAAGCGCGTCCCCGGGGCCTCCGCGGACGCCCCCTGGCGGCTCTACGTCCTGGACCTCGCCACCATGACCGAGACCGCCACCGCCGAACAGCGCAGCATCGACGACCAGGCCGTCTGGTCCGACGACCACACCCTGCTGTACGCCATGCCCGGCGACTTCGGCGCCGACCTGTGGACCGTCCCCGCCGACGGCACCGGCTCCGCGGTGCGGCTGCTCGACGCGGCGGTCGCCCCGGCGTACCTCGGCTGACGGCGGCCGGCCGGGCCGGGTGGTCCGGGGCGGGTGGTCCGGGGCGGAACTCGGAGCGTAGGGTCCACGTCGAGCACTATGAGTGGCCGCGCCGTGCCGGGCCGCCACGACGACGGACCGGGGGAGCAGGAACAGTGAGGCAACGAGGGCCCGACCGGGGGCTGTCGCCGGAACGCGTGACCAGCGACTCGTGGCCGGCGCTGCACGGCAGGCCCGTGCTGCGCCGCACGGTCGCGATCGGGCTGGTGATCTTCGTGTCGGTGCTGGCCGCGCTGGCCGTCCGGGGCGTCAACGCCCTCACCGTCGGGCGCGGCGCCGTCGAGACCGACCGCGACCGCGCCGAGATGCTGGCCGGGCTCCACCCCTCCCAGCATCCGGGCGCCGGGCGCTACTACGTCCCGGTCGGCGCCGTCTACACCCGCACCGCGGACGGCCTGCCCGTCGCCTACCTGCACTACCGGCTGGCCGGCGGGCACGAGGTCGGCGTCGGCGACTTCCTGCGCACCTACGACCTCGCCGCCCCCGGAGCCTTCGCCCCGCTGCCCGCGGACCTCGCCGAGGCCCTGGGCGGCAACGAGCCCGCCGAGGCGCGCGAGGTGGGCGTCCCGGAGCCGTCGGCCTCCCCGTCCGCCTCCCCGTCGCCGACCGCGTCGCCGGCGCCGCTCCCCGCCGGGACCCCCGACGGGACGCCCTCCGCCCCCGGCGACGACGCCCTCGCCGCGGAGCCCGAGCCCTCCGCATCGGAACCCGCCGACCCGGAAGCCGCCGACCCGGAAGCCGCCGATCACGTCGCCCCGGCCGCCGACCCCGACGACCCCGCCCCCTCGCCCGCCTCCGAGGACACCCCGTCCCCGGAGGACACCCCGAGCCCGACCCCGGCCCCGACCCCGAGCCCGACCCCCACCCCCGCCGCCGACCCCGCCCCGGTCCGCGCCCGCCGCATCTACGTCGCCCCCGACCCCGGCGGCCTCCCCGGCGCCGCCGACATCTACGTCCGCGCCACCGGCTGACCGCGTGGCTTCAGCGGCGGACGGCACCCCGGCGCCGGCCGAGTACTTCGCGGGCCAGGGGGAGCGGGCCGACGCGAGCTACGGCCACGGGGAGCGGGCGGAACTGCCGCCACTGAGCCAACGGCGGGGCGGGGATTGTCGGTTGGGCGTGCTGTACTCCCGGCATGACGCTTGATGACAACACGCCGGCCGGTCGCGTCCGCTCCGCGGAATGGGAGGCCGCCCTGGCGCAGGCCTTCGGGGAGGTGCTCGGTCGGCCGCTCGCCGAGTACGACGGCGACGCCCGCTACGGGGCCTACTACACCGGCAACTTCCTCGCCGAGATCGAGCTGGACCAGGATCCGCGGTGGGTCGGGCGGGCCGTGCTCGCGGGGGAGGAGACGGTCACCACCGGGAGCCTGCTGCTCTGCCCGCCCGGGGACCTCGACGAGACGGACCTGGTCTTCGACCCGAGCCGCTCGCTGTTCCACGTCGAAGTGCGGGGACTGCCCGAGGAGTTGGCGTCCTTCGCGGCCGATCTCGCCGCTGCCGTCGAGGAGTCCGGGGCCGGGCCGTGGGAGGGTGCGCTGCTGGGGGCGGACCTCGGGCGGATCGCGGAGCGCCACGGGGTCGACCTGACCTCCGACGGGCTGCCCGGGAAGCTGTGGACGCTCTGGCAGTTGCGGCTGGCCTCCGGGGACACCCTGCTGGACGCCCTGCTCGCCGCCACCGGCCTCTCCGGCGCCACCTCGCCCGAGCTGATGCCGCCCGGTCTCGGCGACTCCGCGGACGCGGTGGACGACGAGGCGCACGAGCACGTCGCCGAGGTGGCGGACCCGGCGCTGCGCGACTACCTGGCCGCCTTCTGCGACCCGGAGTCCCACGACCTCGCCCTCGCCCTGTACGGCGGGTTCGACGAGGACGAGGAAGGGGAGGGCGAGGAAGGCGAGGAGGACGAGGACGAGGAGGACACCGTGGTCATCGCCTGGGAGGGCGCGGTCGACCAGTACGAGATCACCGTCCTTCGCCTGGAGGCGTGAGACCCCGGGCCCTCCCGCACGGGAGGGCCCGGCCGCCACCGGATAGGGTCGCTGCGCGAACCGATGTGCGGTGCGCGTGGACCGAAGGAGCTGACGTGGGCGAGGCCGTCTCCCCCGAGACCGGTGCCGACACCGTGGACCCCCGCCGGGGCGCGGAGCTCGCGGCACGCTGGTGGAAGTGGGCGCTGTCCGCCCCCGTGGAGCGCAGCCCGGTCGCCGACACCACCGGCGAGTTCGCCGGCTGGCGGCAGCCCGCGGACGTCTGGTTCCTGGCCGGCACCTACGGCGGCCGCGTCGTGCGCCGCTGCCCGATCGCGGCCGGGACGCCGGTCTTCTTCCCGGTGTTCAACACCCAGCGGATCGCCCTCGGCCTCTCCGCCGCCCCGTGGCGCGTCGAGCACTCCCGCGCCGAGGCGGCGCTCAACGGAGTCCCTTTGAAGGTGCACGAGTTCACCTCGAAGCGCTTCCTGGCCACCGGCGTCCCGCGCGTCGCCTGGGGCCTGTGGTGCGCCCTGGACCCGCTGGCGCCCGGCCAGTACGTGCTCTCCATCAAGGCCGACGCCGGCGGCTTCCTGGTCGACACCACCTACCACCTGGACGCCGTCGCGTTCTGATCGGCGCGGACCGCCGTTGTCTCGGCTCACAAGTGCGCGAGCAACCCGCGCAGCGGAGCCGGCTCCTGCCCGGCCTCCAGCGCCTCCACCAGCAGGTGCCCGTAGCGGATCTTGCGCCCCGACTTCGTTCCCATGAAGCGCCGCAACTGCCGCTCCGCCGCCCCGCCCTGGTGCGCGGGCTGGCGGACGAAGGTCTGCCAGGCCGGGAGGTCGCCCTCGGCCCGGACGATCTCCTCCACCCCCGGCACGCCCAGCGCGCGGATCAGCTCCTCCTCCAGGTCCGCCACGCACACGAAGAAGCCCCCGCCCGGCGCCCCCGCCCGCTCCAACCCGCGCCGGTAGAAGCCCTGTTCGTTCTCGTCGCAGAGCCCGGCCAGCCGCAGCCCCAGCCCGGGCGGCCCGAGCAGGCCCGCGTAGCGCGCGACGTTCATCGCCCCGCCCATCGAGACGACGCAGACCCCCTCGCCCGCGAGGTCCCGCCCGGCGCGCGCCGCCAGCGTCCCGACGGCGGCGAGGTCGCTCGGCCCCTCCACCAGCACCGCCGTCCGCACGCCCAGGTGCTCCGCCAGCTCACTCGCCCGCTCACCCGCCGGCTCGCCCGCCGCCCAGTCCGCGACCGCGTCCCGGAACGCTTCCATGTCCGCCATGGGCCCGATTCTGCCCCGGCCCGGGCCCTCGGACCCCGGAATTTCCCGCCGCGCCCGCCGTCCTGCCCGCCGCGCCCGCCGTCCTGCCCGCCGCGTCCGCCGTCCTGCCCGCCGCGTCCGCCGTGCCGCCCGCCGCGCCCGCCGGTGCCGTCACGGCCGGCTGAGGTAGGTGAGGACCGCGAGGACCCGGCGGTGGCCGCTGTCGGCCGGGGCGAGGCCGAGCTTGGCGAAGATGTGGCCGATGTGCTTGTGGACGGCGTTCTCGGTGATGACGAGCCGGGCCGCGATCGTGGTGTTGTCCTTGCCCTCGGCCATCAGCGCCAGCACCTCCCGCTCGCGCGGGGTGAGCGCCGCGATCGGGTCCCGGGCCCGCCGGGTGAGGAGCTGCCCGATCACCTCGGGGTCCATGACGGTGCCCCCGGCGGCGACCCTCCGCAGCGCGTCGATGAACTCACTGACCCGGCTCACCCGGTCCTTCAGGAGATAGCCGACGCCGCCGCGCCCGTCGGAGACCAACTCGCCCGCGTACTGCCGCTCGACGTACTGGGAGAGGACCAGCACCGGCAGCCCCGGGTGCCGGCGGCGGGCCCGGAGGGCGGCGTGGATGCCCTCGTCGCGGTAGGCGGGGGGCAGCCGGACGTCGACGATGGTGGCGTCCGGCCGGTGCTCGTCGACGGCGGCGGCGAAGCCGGGGGCGTCCTCGACGATCGCGGCGACGTGGAACCCGGCGGCGGTCAGCAGGAGTTCGAGCCCGTTGGCGAGCAGGACGTTGTCCTCGGCGATCACGATCCGCACGGCAGGCTCACCCCCAGCGTGGTCGGGCCGCCGCCGGGGCTGTGGAGGCGGACGGTGCCGTCGAGCGCCCGGACGCGGTGGCGGATGCCGGCGATGCCGGTGCCCCGCGACTCGTCGGCGCCGCCCACGCCGTCGTCGGTGACCTCCAGCGACAGCCGGTCGCCGTCGCGGGCGACGCGGACGGTGGCGCGGGTGGCCCGGCTGTGTTTGGCGGCGTTGGTGAGCGCCTCGGCGACCGCGAAGTACGCCACGGTCTCGACCGCGGCCGGGACGGCGCCGAGGTCACCGAGGTCGAGGGTGGTGTCGAGCGCCGAGCCGCTCGCCAGTGCGGCGAGCGCGCCGGGCAGGCCGCGGTCGGCGAGGATCGGCGGGTAGATCGTCCGGATCACCGCGCGCAGCTCCGCCATGGCCTCCTCGGTGCAGGCGTGCGCGTCCTCCAGGAGCCCGGCCACCCTGCGCGGATCCTCGTCCAGCAGCTCACGGGCGACGCCCAGCCGGATCGCGATGGCCACCAGCCGGGCCTGGGTGCCGTCGTGCAGGTCGCGTTCGATCCGGCGCAGTTCCGCACCGTGCGCGTCCATGGCGCCGGCCCGGGTCTCGGTCAGCGTCTCCACCCGCCGCGTCAGCCGCTCGGCGGCGGAGGGGGCCAGCAGCGCCACGCACCCGCGGGCGTGCAGCCGCGCCAGCGGGGGGACCAGCCAGCAGGTCAGCGCCGCGAAGCAGGCGAACTGCGCCGTCCCCAGGGTCAGCGCGGTGCCCCAGCCGGTCAGCGGAACCCCGGCGGCGAACCCGCCCGCCCGGGTCCCGGCGGGCAGCGCCCACCACAGCGGGACGGTGACGGCCGTGGTCAGCGCGTTGCCCGCGCACATGACCACGACCAGCCCGCACACGGGACCGCTCACCACGCAGGCGCCCAGCCACCCGAGCACCCGCCACGGGCCGGCCCGGACGGGGCCCGAGCACGGCAGGAGCAGCAGTCGTTCGGCCCGGCGCCGGTGCCAGGACGCCCAGGCGCGGGCCCGGGTGGGGACGACGAGGACGGGCAGCGTGAACAGGGCGACCGCGGCGGCGCCCAGGCTTCCCAGGAGGTAGCCCAGGCCGCGCCAGGTCGCCGAGAGCCGGCCGGCTCCATGGTGGTTCATTCGCACGAGTCTGCGCCATGGCGGCAGGCCCGCGCACTACAGCCCACCACCCTCTTTCCCGGCCCGTGGGCGGTAGCGCCCGCGCACCCCGCCCGGGCCTAGCGTCGACGCCCATGACGAGCCGATCCCTCACCCGGACCCTGGCGCTGGCCGCCATCGTGACCACGACCCTCCTCACCTCCGTGCCCGGCGCGACGGCCGCCGGACGGCCGGGGCCGCTGCCGCCGGGGCCGCTGCTCCAGCGCGACGCCGACGCGATCACCGCCCTCGGCGTGACGGGCGTGCAGGCCCGCCTGACCACCGCCGACGGCCGCAGCCTGGTCGCCACCAGCGGTGTCGCCGAGGTGACGACGGGCCGGGCCGTGTCGCCGGACGGCCACTTCCGGGTCGCCAGCGTCACCAAGACCTTCGTGGCGACCGTCGTCCTGCAACTCGTCGGCGAGGGCCGGGTCTCCCTGGACGACCCGGTCGAGCGGTGGCTGCCCGGCGTGGTGTCCGGCAACGGCAACGACGGCCGCGCGATCACCGTCCGCCAGTTGCTCCAGCACACCGGCGGCCTCCACGACGACTACCCGGACTACACCTCGGCGGAGGACTTCCAGCAGCACCGGTACGACTCCTACACCCCCGAGCAGACCGTCGCCCGGGCGATGGCCCACCGCCCGGACTTCCGGCCCGGCGAGCGCTGGCAGTACGGCAACACCGGTTACGTCCTGCTCGGCATGATCGTCGAGCGGGTCACCGGGCGGCCCTGGCACACGGAGGTCGGGGAGCGGATCACCGGGCCGCTCGGCCTCTCCCACACCTTCCGGCCGGGCGCGTCCCCCGTGCTGCCGCAGCCGCACGCCCGGAGCTACCAGCGCTTCGGGCCCGGCGAACCATTGGTGGACGTCACCGAGCAGGTCGGCCAGGGCACCAACGGGGAGGCCGGGCTGGTCTCCACCACCGCCGACCTCAACCGGTTCTTCTCCGCCCTGCTCGGCG
Organism: Kitasatospora sp. NPDC059462; assembly: GCF_042749955.1. Taxonomy (NCBI): domain Bacteria; kingdom Bacillati; phylum Actinomycetota; class Actinomycetes; order Kitasatosporales; family Streptomycetaceae; genus Kitasatospora; species Kitasatospora sp. NPDC059462. The sequence continues at coordinate 28,660 of NZ_JBHYUU010000073.1, forward strand.
GAGAACTCCTCAAGCCCGCCCAACTCCGCGAGATGAAGCGGACGGTGAAGGTCGGCAAGGAGTTCGGGCAGCTGATGCCGCGCGCCCGGGACGGCCTGGGGCTCTTCTCGCGCCCGCTGTCCTGCGGCGGGCGGTACTGGGGCCACGAGGGCGGCGACGCCGGGTGGGTCACCGCCGCCGCCGTCACCGCCGACGGCCGGCGCGGTGTCACGGTCTCGCTGTCGGGCGTCGTCGCCGACTCCGACAGCGACGTCCTGCGGGTGGAGCAGGCGATCGGCAAGCTGGTCGACGACGCCCTGTGCCGCCCGTAGCGCGTTGAGCGTGCTCAGCGCGTGGAGTGGGAAGTCGGCGGGTCCGACTTCCCACTCCACGCCCTACACCGTCTCCGCCGTGACGCTGTCGAGTTCGGCGGCCGGGTACGGTGTGCGCCTGCTCTCCCCGAGGAGCCGGCGCTGGAAGCCGTCCAGGACGAGGGTGGTCCGGACGTGCCGGTCGACGACCGCCGCGACCTGCGGCGGCACGCCGTCGGGCCGCCGGCCCGCGAGCCACTGCTCCAGGAAGACGGTCGTCTCCGTGCCGCCCCGGTGGCGGTCGAGGAGGTGGTGACGGAGCAGATGGGCCGCGGTGTAGTCGCGGTCGTAGGCGCGGTGCAGGTCGAGGAACCGCCGCTCCTCCGCCGAGAGTTCGAAGTCCTCGCTCAGGGCGAGCCCGAAGTCCGCGAAGCAGACCCGCCGGCCGTCGGTGAGGAGGTTGTCGAAGTGGGCGTCGAAGTGCACCAGCCCGCGCGAGCGCAGGAAGGCCGCGCCCCGCGCCACGGCGTCCGCCGCCCACCCGTACACGGCCGGGTCCTCCTCCCGGTGCTCGCGCAGCCAGGACGTGAGCGTCTGCGGCAGGTGCTCCAGGAAGAGCACCAGGCTGTGCCGGGCCCGCCCGACGGCCTCCAGCCGCTCGCGCACGGCGGGGGAGCCCTCCCAGTGGGCCACGGCGCCGTCGACGCCGCCGAGGAAGTCCATGAAGCCACCGGGCGCGGCGCCCGGCAGCACCCGCCAGTGGTACATCAGGGGGAAGCCGTCGGACTCCCCGCCCAGGACCCAGTGGGTGGTCAGGGTGTGCGCGGCCAGCTCCCGCCAGGCCCCGAACCCGGCCGAGCCGATCCCGTACTGGTAGAAGGTCGGCAGCCCGAAGAGGTTCGCCGTGGAGCGGACATTCTCCGGCCGCAGCTCCGGCTCCGTGATCGGCACCCTCTTGACGAACACCCGCGTCCCGCCGACGTCCAGCGCGGCCGACGTGCCGCCGACGCCGGACCCGAGCGGCTCGGCGGACGCCACGAGCTCCCCGATCCGCCGGTCGCTCAGCAGGGACAGCCGGGCCGCCACCGCCCGGTGCGCGGCAAGCCGTGCCGTGCCGGGTTCCTCGACGTGACGCATCCACGACTCCTCGCTCGGTGAGCGTCCCAACCTAGTGGCGTGTCCCGTGGACCAGGCCGGGGCCGGCCGACCGGACGTCCGGACGGTGCCGGTCCGGCCGGAATTGGTCGAGGTCGCCTCCGAGGGCCTCCGGCGCAGCCCCCGCTGCCCCGCCGGGCCGGTCCGGCGGGGCAGCCCCCGGCTACCCCGCGGGGCAGCCCCCGCCACCCCGGCGGGCCGGCCCGCCGGGTCGCCCAGGTGGTGCGCCGCCGGTGGGACCGGAGCGCCGGTGAGGGTGAAACGGTGCTCTCCGTCGCGGAGTTGGCCGCCGCCGAAGACTGGTGGGGCCGTCCGCGCGGCCGGGTCCGCCGACCCGTCCGGCGGCGTGCCGCGGGTCGAAACGCACTGCACGGTCACGGGGTTCATGCACAGGGGCCTAATCAGCCATTCTCGATCCGGCCACCGGGCCGCTCCGTGAACGGATCAGCGATGGCTAGGTTGACCGTGACAACGAGAGGTGGCCGCCGGGCAGTCGGCGCCGCCCTGGCGAAAGGTGCCCGACATGCAGGTGAGCGTCGACCGGGACCGTTGCTGCAGCTCCGGCATGTGCGTGACGAACGCCCCCGAGGTCTTCGAGCAGGACGACCGGGACAGCCTGGTGAGGCTCCGTCAGACGGACCTGCTGCCCGCGCAGGTCGACGGCGTGAGGCTCGCCGCCGAGGTCTGCCCGGGCCGGGCGATCACCGTCACCGAGGACGAGCCCGCGCGGACCGGGGCCTGACGGACCCCCCGCCGCCGTCCCCGCGGGCCGCCGGGAACCTTCCCGGGCCCCGAACCCCACGAGAACACCCGCGACGTGAGGAGACCCCTGCCGTGACCACCGCACCCACCACCCCCGCGCTCCCCCTGCCGGCCCGGCACTCCGGCGGCTGTCCGTTCGGCCCGCCGCCCGCGTACCCCGAGGCCGCCGCCACCGGACCGATGACCAGGGCCGAGCTGCCCGACGGTGACCTCTGCTGGCTGGTCACCGGCTACGCCGAGGTCCGCACCGTGCTGTCCGACCGCCGGTTCAGCGCCGACATCCGCCACCCCACCTTCCCGCTGCTGATCGCCGGCGCTCGCGAGCTGATCACCGACAACCCGGACTTCCTGCGGCTCGACGACCCCGAGCACGCCCGCCAGCGCCGCATGCTCACCGGGGAGTTCCTGGTCAAGCGGGTGGAGACGCTGCGCCCGGAGATCCAGCGGATCGTGGACGAGGCGCTGGACCGGATGACCGCGGGCCGGACCACGGCCGACCTGGTCACCGACTTCGCGCTGCCGGTGCCCTCGCTGGTGATCTGCCTGCTGCTCGGCGTGCCGTACGAGGACCACGACCGCTTCCAGCGCCTGAGCCGCACGATGCTCAGCCAGGAGAGCACCGTGGAGCAGCTCCGGGAGGCCCAGGAGGAGGTCCGGGAGTACCTGCGCGACCTGACGACCCGCAAGCGCGCGAAGCCGGAGGACGACGTCCTCAGCCGGCTCGCGGCGCGGGACGACCTGACCCCGGACGACGTGGCCGGCATGGGTGTGCTGCTGCTGATCGCCGGGCACGAGACGACCGCGAGCATGATCGCGCTGTCGACCGCGCTGCTGCTGGATCAGCCCGAGCAGATCCCCGCCCTGGCCGACCCGGCCACCCTGCCGGGCGCGGTGGAGGAACTGCTGCGGCTGCTGACCATCGTGCACACCGGCCTGCCCCGGGTGGCGCTGGAGGACGTGGAGCTGGGCGGCGTCACCGTCCGGGCCGGGGAGGGCGTGATGGCGCTGCTCTCCACCGCCAACCGGGACGAGGCGGTGTTCGGCGGCGCCGGTCACCGGGCGACGGACGAGCTGGACCTGTTCCGGGACGCCCGGCGGCAACTGGCGTTCGGCTTCGGCGTGCACCAGTGCCTGGGCCAGCCGCTGGCCCGCGCCGAACTCCAGATCGCCCTGGAGACGCTGTTCCGCCGGCTGCCGGGGCTGCGGCCGGCCGGCGAGCGGGAGTTCCGCACCGAGTCGTTCATCTACGGGATGCGGTCGCTGCCCGTCACCTGGTGAGCGGGGCCCGACGCCTGTTGCCGCCCGGCGGGAACGGCCGCAGCCGTCCCCGTTCGGCCTCCGCCGGATCTCCCGGACCCGCGCCCGGTACGACGCGCTCCTAGGACCAGGCGGTTCCCTTGGTGGAGCACTCCGGCACCTGGCCGGGCGCCGGGCACCGGCACTCCGGTGTCCCGGACGCGTCCGGCGTCCGGGACGGCCGCGACCTGGGGGACTCCGGCCGTCCGGCCGGACCTCAGCGCTGTTCCCGCTCCCGTTCCCGCTCCCGTTCCCGGACGAAGCGGCGGACGAGCGGGGCGAGGTAGTCGGCGTGCGGGCCGGGGAGGCCCGGCAGGTCGGCGGGGGAGTGGACGAAGGCCAGCTCGACCAGCTCCCGTTCCGGTGGTGCGAGGGCGGCGAAGCGCTCGCGCAGGGCCGCCTCCGGCAGCGGCGGGGCGAGGAAGAGCACGCCGACGCTGCCGTAGCGGCCACGGGTGACCGCCCAGAGGGCCAACTCGCCCGGCCCGGCGCTCACTCCGGTCTCCTCGGCGAGCTCCCGGACGGCGTTGCGGCGCAGCGCGGCGAGGTCGAGGCGCTCGCCGTCGGGCGGGGGTTCGACGGCGCCGCCGGCGGGCTGCCAGCGTCCGGGGGCGGCCGTGGCCGTGGACATCCGGCCGACGAGCAGGCGGCCGTCCTCGGTGGGCTGGAGCACGCTCACGGAGAGGGAGGCGGTGGGGGCGGCGGAGGCGGTGACGCGGCGCAGCGCGTAGTGCCGGTACGTCACGCGTGACCAGGCGACGTGGAGTTCGCCGGGGCGCGGCCAGGAGGTGCCCGAGCACGCCACCACCGGGCCGTCGAAGAGCGCGGGGTTGGCCAGGACCATCTGCGCCCAGGCGTCGTCGCGGGCCCGCCGCTCCTCGGCGGTGAGGCGGGGGGCGGGCACTTCGGCGAGCCGGATGCGGCGGACGCCGAGCACCTCGGCGGGCGGCGGGAGGAGCTGCGGGGGTGTCTCGGGCATCCGCCCATGGAAGCAGTCGGCGTGCTCCCGGGTCAGCCCGACGCGGCGGGAGAGGGCGGGAAGCCGTAGGCCCGGTCGGTGGCGGTGACCACCCAGAGCGGGAACTGGTCGAGCGGGATCGGCGGCGAGGCGGGGAAGTCGGGGCGCAGCACGGCGGCGGGGAAGAAGGCGACGTGGCAGCGGTGGCAGAACCAGGCGGCCTGCCAGACCTGGTGGCGGCGCTGCCAGAGCGTCTGCTGCATGGGGTTGGGCCGGGCGGCGGCGCGGAGGTGGCGCCTGCGCGCCACGGTGTGCGAGGCCAGCGCGACGCAGAGGAAGAGGACGGGGACGAGGAACCGTCCCATGTCCCGGCCGAGTTGGTAGGCGGCGCCGTAGCCCTCGTCCTCGCCGGCCTCGGTGATGAGGGAGGCGACCGAGCCGAGGGTGAAGACCCCGGCGAGGACGAAGAAGCTGATCGCGGTGCCGCCCATCCGGTAGGGCGCCTGCTGCGGCGCGGGCGGCGGGGCGAGCCTGGCACGGGACGGCTCGTCGAGCGGCGGCTGGGCGCCGGGCGCGAGGGCCTGGGGGACGGCGACGGTGCAGTCCGAGGCGGAGCACTGCGGGCAGGTGGCACTCATCGGGCGGTCGGCTCCTGGGGCGTATCGAAACTGTGTGCGCGAAGTACAGCACAGAAGCCCGACCCCCCGTCACCGGCCGACGCGAGATAGACGGGGGCCGAGGAGGGGCGGCGGTGGCGCTGCCGTTCAGCGGAACGGCAGCGCCTGGGTGCTGCCTCCCGCCAGGACGTGCCGGTAGGCGTCCGAGTCGTCGAGTGCGCGGTACCTCAGCACGGGGTCGCCGGCCCGCACGAGGGCGGTCGCGCAGGTGAGGCACCATGGCCGTGGCGGCTGCGCGTCGAGATCCTCGATCGCTGCTGGAGCGGTGCGGCACTCAGGACAAACAGCCATGGCGTCCTCGCGGTTCTCAGGACCAGGTCGAGCGGCACTGGGCGCAGCCCCACCGGCCGTCCATCGTCAGGAGGGTGGCACCCGCCTCGTGCTCCTTGCCGCGCAGAGTACCGGCCTTCGGCGTGGTGGGCCCGTGAAGCCCGGCCCGGTGTCGGCGGGCCGGGCGGCGAAGCGGGTTCGCGTCAGATGGTGCCGAACTCGCCGGCCTGGACGGCGGTGACGAAGGATTGCCAGGCGTCGGAGGGGAAGACGAGGGCGGGGCCTTGGGGGTCCTTGGAGTCGCGGACGGGCATGACACCGGTGTAGCCGTCGGCGACCTCGATGCAGCCGCCACCGCCGTTGCTGTGCGTGCTCTTGCGCCATTGGGCTGTCGTGAGTGCCGCTTCGACGTTGTCGGTCATTTGGGGCCTCCCGGGTCCGGGTGGGTTTGCGCTGTGTTCACACGGTAGGTGTGTTGAGGGGCTGGGTGAATCGCAGAACCGGCCGCATGCGCGAGGGCCCTGGCCGCCTTGGCGGTCAGGGCCGCTGGGTGGTGAGGTTCAGATGGTGCCGAACTCGCCTGCCTGGATGGCGGTGACGAAGGATTGCCAGGCGTCGGCGGGGAAGACGAGGGCGGGGCCGGCCGGGTCCTTGGAGTCGCGGACGGGGGCGAGGCCGGGGAAGTTGGGCGCGACCTCAACGCACGACCCCCCGTTGTTGCTGTGGGAGGACTTGAACCAGGCGGCATTGGACAGGTCTACGGGGCCGTTCATGACGTTCCTTTCACGCCTGACGGATCATCTCCAGCGAGGCGGCTTTCGGCAGCGCTTCCACTGTGAGTTGATGGTAGTCCCTTTCCAAGGATCGGGAAGTTTCGCTCTGCCGAACGAGGAACCCCCGCATCTGGCACTCCGAGTAGGCCAGCAGCGAGCGGTCCGCCAAGGTCAGCAACGTGACCATCATCGTGAATGGCAGTTCCTCTGCCAGGCTGTACGGAGCGATCTGGATGGTGATGCTGGGCCTGGACGCCAGCTCCGCCAGGTGTCCGAGCTGGCGCTGCATCACCTCGTGGCCGCCCACCGGTCGATGGAGACAGCCCTCGTCGAGGACGAAGTGGAGCCACGAAGCCGGCGTTCGGTCCAGCAGCTTCTGGCGGGTCAGGAGGAAATTGACCCGATCGTCCGCCTGCTCCTGCGTGATCTTTCCGCGTCGTACAGCGGCGGCGGCAAACGCCGCCGCGTACTCCTGCGTCTGAAGAAGCCCAGGAACAACGCCGAGTTCGAAGTGCCGAATCTCGACAGCCTTGGCCTCCTGAGCTGCGTATTCGGGGAACCCTTCGAGAAGTGAGGTGTTGCTGATGTTCCAGAACATCAGCTCCAGGGTTCCGCCGGTATCAAGCGCATCATCGGACCGGATGGCGAAGGGCAGAGTGGGATTCCGCGTCCCTCTTTCGATGCAGGACACGAGAGTGTCGCTGAAGCCGATGACTTTCCAAGGTCGACCTGGGTGAACCCCTTCGCCTCGCGTGACCTGCGGAGTTGAACCCCGAAGGCTGCTGCAGGAGATGACGTCGGGTCAAGATCCGTTCGGCGCATGTTCGATCGCCTCTCACGGCCGAATCCCACAAGGCCGAAGTGTCCAGTGCGAACCCTTCCGATCGTAGCTCAGATCACTCCACCATGGATACGGGTCGTAGTGATCCCGATGCACAGCGCAACCAGGAGCCCCCATGCCCAGTCACCCCCGCATGCCCATTTACGCCCCCACCGTCGGTGAAGTCGTCCGGGACCTCGGACACCGGGACTTCTCCGGCAATCCCGTCGAGGCCGTCTACATGGACACCCTCGCCGGACTCGTCTACCTGCGCCC
>NZ_JBHYUU010000074.1:0-35837 GCF_042749955.1 Kitasatospora sp. NPDC059462
GGGTTGCCCGGTGTGGTCGGCCCCGCCCCCCCCCCGGCGGGGGGCGGGGGGCCCCGGGCTGCGGCCCCACGGCCCGGGGGGCGGGGGGGGGCGGCCGGGCCCCCCCCCCCCCGGCCGGGCGCGACCACGGCGCGTGACCACGGCGAAGGCCCCCCACCCGGCGGGTGAGGGGCCTTCAGAAGCTACGACACCGACCCGCCATGCTCGCCTCGCGGCAAGTGGTCCCTCGAAGGGACGAAGGTTGGGCCCGGGGGCTTGGATCGAGCCGGTGTCCCGTCCAATGTAACGCATCGGGCCGTGGAGGCAAGAAGTTGTCGGGTCCGCACACTCAATGAACGTTATTTCTGACTACGCCCCGGTTGGTGCGACCATCGATGTCTAGCATGCGCAAGCGAGGGACTTCAACGAACTGTTGACCTCGTGGACGGACGGACGGAAGAAGGAACGTCGATGGCGACGGTGCCCAGTGTCTCGAACTCGATCACGGTGCGGCTGGAGGTGCCGGCCAGAGGCAACGCCGTCAGCGCGATCACCACGGCCGTGGAGTCCTCCGGGGGCTCGGTGACCGGCCTCGACGTGACCGCCTCCGGCCTGGAGGCGCTGCGGATCGACGTGACGGTGGCCGCCTCCTCGGTGGCGCACGGCGAGGAGATCGTCGAGAAGCTCCGGGCGATCGACGGCGTCACCATCGGCAAGGTCTCGGACCGTACCTTCCTGATGCATCTCGGCGGCAAGATCGAGATGTCCTCGAAGCTGCCGATCCGCAACCGTGACGACCTCTCGATGATCTACACCCCGGGTGTCGCCCGGGTCTGCATGGCGATCGCCGAGAACCCCGAGGACGCCCGCCGCCTCACCATCAAGCGCAACAGCGTCGCGGTGGTCACCGACGGCTCCGCCGTGCTGGGCCTGGGCAACATCGGCCCGGCCGCCGCGCTGCCGGTCATGGAGGGCAAGGCGGCCCTGTTCAAGCGCTTCGCCGGGATCGACGCCTGGCCGATCTGCCTGGACACCCAGGACACCGACGAGATCGTCGCCATCGTCAAGGCGATCGCCCCGGGCTTCGCCGGCATCAACCTGGAGGACATCTCCGCGCCGCGCTGCTTCGAGATCGAGGCCCGGCTGCGCGAGGCCCTGGACATCCCGGTCTTCCACGACGACCAGCACGGCACCGCGATCGTGGTGCTGGCGGCGCTGATGAACGCGCTCAAGGTGGTCGGCAAGGAGATCGGCGACATCCGGGTCGTGATGTCGGGCGCCGGCGCCGCCGGGACCGCGATCCTCAAGCTGCTGATGGCGGCGGGCGTCGAGCACGCCACCGTGGCGGACGTGAAGGGCGTGGTCCACGAGGGCCGCGACGACCTCAACGACAGCCTGCGCTGGATCGCCGAGCACACCAACCGCTCGGGCCGCACCGGCAGCCTCAAGGAGGCCGTGGCCGGCGCCGACGTCTTCATCGGCGTCTCCGCCCCGAACGTGCTGGACGGCGACGACCTGGCCACCATGGCCCCGGACGCGATCGTCTTCGCGCTGGCCAACCCGGACCCGGAGGTCGACCCGGCGGTGGCCCGGCAGACCGCCGCGGTGGTCGCCACCGGCCGCAGCGACTTCCCGAACCAGATCAACAACGTGCTGGTCTTCCCCGGTGTCTTCCGCGGCCTGCTGGACGCCCAGAGCCGCACCGTCAACACCGAGATGATGATCGCCGCCGCCCGGGCCCTGGCCGCCACCGTCGGCGACGACGAGCGCAACCCGAACTACATCATCCCCAGCGTGTTCCACAAGGACGTCGCCAAGACCGTCGCCGCCGCCGTCCGGGAGGCCGCCCTGGCCGCCGCCTCGGAGGAGCCCGCTCCGGCCCGTCCGACCCCGGGCATCGTCGGCACGCTCGACACCGCCTCCTTCCCGGCCGTGAAGCTCTGACGCCGGACCGCGCCGCCGGATCCCTGCGCCGGACCCGGCGGCACGCCCCCGCGGCGGCCGGTCGCGATGTGTCGCGGATCGGTCAAATGTCCGATTAGCGGTCGTACCCGCCCGTTCCCGCCCCGAACCCTTGCGACACAAGGGCGAGGGGCGTGTTTGGGCTTGTCGGACCTAGGGCGTACGGTAGCCCTGCACGGGGCAGGCGTGTCCGACAAGTACGGAACGTCCCCCTGGTCTTCCGGCGCGTCCTCCCGACCGCCGCCCGCGCCCGGTCCGCCGGAGCCGACGGAGCGTCACACCTCCGGCGGGCGGGCGCTGTTCGGGTCGTGCCGCCGGGGCCCGATTGGCATTCTCGGGGCCGGTCGGGGCAGGATTCGTATCCGGGCAGGCAGGCGGGCCTTCGACGGCACGGCGCGCGGCACTGGGTGCGGACCCGGCTCGCGACCACGCATTGCCTGCATGAGCACAGTGTGCGGACCTGCGGCCCATCCGGGTGCCCCCGGTGGGAGCACCGATGGGCCCCCGTACACCGCAAGCGAACAGACCACAGGAGTACACATGAACCGCAGTGAGCTGGTGGCCGCGCTGTCCGAGCGCGCCGAGGTGACCCGCAAGGACGCCGACGCCGTTCTGGCCGCCTTCGCCGAGATCGTCGGCGAGGTCGTCGCCAAGGGCGACGAGAAGGTCACCATCCCCGGTTTCCTGACCTTCGAGCGCACCCACCGTGCCGCTCGCACCGCCCGCAACCCGCAGACCGGCGAGCCGATCCAGATCCCCGAGGGCTACAGCGCCAAGGTCAGCGCCGGCTCCAAGCTGAAGGAAGCCGCCAAGGGCGCCTGAACCACCCCTTGAACGCCCGGGAGGCCGGGTCCCCGTCGCGGGGGCCCGGCCTCTCGCCGTCGGCGGAGGGCGCCGGTCAGGCGTCGACCAGCTCCTCGCTGGACCGCTCGCTCGGCAGCTCGACGTGGGCGCCGAGGTCGCGCAGCTTGTCCATGAAGTTCTCGTAGCCGCGGTTGATCAGGTCGATGCCGTGCACGGTCGAGGTGCCCTCGGCCGCCAGCGCCGCGATCAGGTAGGAGAAGCCGCCGCGCAGGTCCGGGATGACCAGCTCGGAGCCGATCAGCTTGGACGGGCCGGAGACCACCGCGGAGTGCAGGAAGTTGCGGGCGCCGAAGCGGCACGGGGTGGCGCCCAGGCACTCGCGGTAGAGCTGGATGTGCGCGCCCATCTGGTTCAGCGCGCCGGTGAAGCCCAGCCGCGACTCGTACACCGTCTCGTGCACGATGGACAGCCCGGTCGCCTGGGTCAGCGCGACCACCAGCGGCTGCTGCCAGTCGGTCTGGAAGCCGGGGTGCACGTCGGTCTCCAGCGCGATCGCCTTGAGCTCGCCGCCCGGGTGCCAGAACCGGATGCCCTCGTCGTCCACCTCGAAGGCGCCACCGACCTTCCGGAAGGTGTTGAGGAAGGTCATCATCTCCAGCTGGCGGGCGCCGCGGACGTAGATGTCGCCCTTGGTGGCCAGCGCCGCGCAGGCCCAGGAGGCCGACTCCAGGCGGTCCGGCAGCGCCCGGTGGGTGTAGCCGTCCAGCTCGTCGACGCCGGTGATCAGGATGGTGCGGTCGGTGCCCAGGGTGATGATCGCGCCCATCTTCTGCAGCACGCAGATGAGGTCGACGATCTCCGGCTCGATGGCCGCGTTGCGCAGCTCGGTGACGCCCTCGGCGAGCACCGCGGTCAGCAGCACCTGCTCGGTCGCGCCGACCGAGGGGTAGGGCAGCTCGATCTTGGTGCCGCGCAGCCGCTGCTGGGCGACCAGGTAGGTGCCCTGCGGGTGCTTCTCGATGGTGGCGCCGAACTGGCGGAGCACCTCGAAGTGGAAGTCCACCGGGCGCCCGCCGATGTCGCAGCCGCCCAGGCCCGGGATGAAGGCGTGGCCGAGGCGGTGCAGCAGCGGGCCGCAGAACAGGATCGGGATGCGCGAGGAGCCGGCGTGCGCGTCGATGTCGGCGACGTTGGCGCTCTCCACGTGCGAGGGGTCGAGGATCAGCTCGCCCTCCTCGTCCCCGGTGCGCACGGTGACGCCGTGCAGCTGGAGCAGCCCGCGGACCACCTTGACGTCGCGGATGTCCGGGACGTTGCGCAGTCTGCTGGGACCCTGCCCGAGCAGGGCGGCGACCATGGCCTTGGGCACCAGGTTCTTCGCACCGCGGACGCGGATCTCGCCTTCGAGCGGGTTTCCGCCGTGGACCAGCAGGACGTCGTCGGTCATCGTTCTCGCAATCCGGGGTGCCAGAGGAGTGGGTGGGGCTCGGCGACGAGCCATGCGGTGGAACGGTTGCACGGGCGCGTCGGGCCCCCGGCGTGACCGAATCGGCACCGTGGACGGGCGTCCACCATCAGTAGATGGTAGTGGTCGTGCCGATGGTTCCCGTGAGCCTCTCCCGTGATGGTGCTCTCCCCGGGCCGCGCGGCGCGCGCCGGTGCGTCCGTACGGGTGTTCGCGGCGCATTCCCCGGCCCGCCGGTTTTCGGGTGTCCGCCGCCGGGGGTTCTGCGGGATCATGTGGGCATGACGGCGGCCCATTCGCACGCAGGCCGGTCCCACACCGGCCGTCTGCTCGTCGCGACGCCCGTGCTCACCGACCCGAACTTCGCCCGGGCGGTGGTGCTCCTCCTCGACCACGACGCCGAGGGGGCGCTCGGCGTCGTCCTGAACCGGCCGACCCCGGTGGAGGTCGGCAGCGTGCTGGACGGCTGGGGCGTGCTGGTCGGCCGGCCGGCGGTGGTGTTCCAGGGCGGGCCGGTGGCCCTGGACTCGGCGCTCGGCCTGGCGGTGGCGCCGGGGGAGCCGGGCACCGGGGAACCGCTCGGCTGGCGGCGGGTGCATGGCGCGATCGGCCTGGTGGACCTGGAGGCGCCGCCCGAGGTGCTGGCCGGCGAGCTCGGCGCGCTGCGGATCTTCGCCGGGTACGCGGGCTGGGCGCCGGGACAGCTGGAGACGGAGATCTCCACCGGGGCCTGGTACCTGGTGGACTGCGAGCCGGGGGACATCTCCAACCCCGAGCCGGAGCGGCTCTGGCGCGCGGTGCTGCGCCGCCAGCGCGGTCCGCTGGCCCTGCTGGCGAGCTACCCGGACGACCCGACGCTCAACTGAGGCGGCCGCCGCACGCGGCATGACACGGGCCGGGGCCGCGACACTGGCCCGGTCTCGCGGGGCGCCCATAGACTTGGCACCCATGAGCACTCTTGAGCCCGAGCGCGGCCTCGGCACCGGCACCCTGGTCGAGCCCGTCCCGCAGGTGTCCCACGGGGACGGCGACCACGAGCGCTTCGCGCACTACGTCCAGAAGGACAAGATCATGGAGAGCGCCCTCTCCGGATCCCCCGTGGTGGCGCTCTGCGGCAAGGTGTGGGTGCCCGGGCGCGACCCGAAGAAGTACCCGGTCTGCCCGATGTGCAAGGAGATCTACGACGGCATCGGCAAGCCGCAGGGCGGCGACGACAAGGACAAGTAGGCCGTTCCGCTCCTCGCACCGCCGTTTTGCATAGCGCGGCGATTGCCGGGTGGTCTATGCCAGTCGTCCGGGTCGGGGGAGGATGGCGCAATGGACCTCATTCCCGCCCCCGTGAGTTCCGTCCGCCTCCCGGACCAGGACTTCCCGCTCGACTCGACGACCACCCTGACCGCGCCGCCGGAACTGGCCGGGGCCGAACGGTGGCTGCGTTCCTCGCTGACCGCCGCCACCGGCCTGCCGCTCGCCCCCGGGCGGCCCGGTGAGGGCGTCGAACTGGTCCACGACGACGCGCTGGCCGCGGAGGCGTACCGGCTCTCGGTGCGCCCCGGCCACGCCGTGATCACCGCCGGCGGCCCGGCCGGTGCGCTCTGGGGTGCCCAGACGCTGCGCCGGCTGCTCGGCCCGGACGCCTACCGGCGCGCCCCGCTGCGCTCGGAGTGGGTGCTGCCCGGCGTGGACATCGAGGACGCGCCCCGGTTCGGCTGGCGCGGCGCGCTGCTGGACGTCGCCCGGCACTTCCTGCCCAAGGCCGACGTGCTGCGCTTCGTCGACCAGCTGTCCGCGCACAAGCTGAACGTGCTGCACCTGCACCTGACCGACGACCAGGGCTGGCGGGTGGAGATCAAGCGCTACCCGCGGCTCACCGAGGCGGCCTCCTGGCGCGAGCGCTCGATGGTCGGCTACCGGGCCGCCCAGCGCCGCGACGACCGTCCGCACGGCGGCTTCTACACCCAGGCCGACCTGCGCGAGATCGTCGCCTACGCGGCCGAGCGGGGCATCACGGTGGTGCCCGAGATCGAGCTGCCGGGCCACACCCAGGCCGTCGTGGCCGCCTACCCCGAGCTGGGCAACACCGACGTGGTGGACACCTCGGCGCTCGGCGTGTGGACCGACTGGGGCGTCAGCCACAACGTGCTCAACGCCTCCGAGGCCACCCTGCGGTTCTTCGAGGGGGTGCTGGAGGAGGTCCTGGAGCTCTTCCCGTCCGAGTTCATCCACCTCGGCGGCGACGAGTGCCCCAAGGAGCAGTGGAAGGACAGCGCCGCCGCGCAGGCGCGGATGCGCGAGCTGGGCCTGGCCAACGAGGACGAGCTGCAGAGCCACATCATCCGGCACTTCGACCGCTGGCTGGCCGAGCGCGGCCGGCGGCTGATCGGCTGGGACGAGATCCTGGAGGGCGGCCTGGCCCCCGGCGCCGCCGTGTCGTCCTGGCGCGGCTACGGCGGCGGGATCGCCGCCGCCGAGGCCGGGCACGACGTGGTGATGTGCCCGGAGCAGCACGTCTACCTCGACCACCGGCAGGCGCCGGGCGAGGACGAGCCGATCCCGGTCGGCTTCGTGCGCACCCTGGAGGACGTCTACCGGTTCGAGCCGGTGCCGCCCCAGCTCGACGAGGCCGCGGCCCGCCGGGTGATCGGCACCCAGGCGAACGTGTGGAGCGAGTTCATGCACAGCGCCCGGGACATCGACTACCGGGTCTTCCCGCGGCTCGTGGCCTTCGCCGAGGTCGCCTGGTCGGCGCTGCCCACCGACCCGGCCGCGCGCGACTTCGCCGGCTTCGAGCGGCGGATGGCGGGCCACCTGGAGGTGCTGGACGCGCTCGGCATCGAGTACCGCCCGGCGGCCGGTCCGCACCCGTGGCAGACCTGGCCCGGCGTCCAGGGCCGGCCGATCGAGGGGCTTCCGCCGGTCGTCTGACGGCACGCCGGGGGCGGACGGACGTCGCGCACGGGAACTTCCGAACGGGCGTCGGACGTCAAGAACAGATGAACATCCGACCCGGTCCGCCACGGACCGGGTCGGATACCGCCCGGTATCGGTCCCAATCGGGCAGTACCGTTCGCCCGTCCCGAAATGATCATCGAGCATTGTGTGCCAGAGTTGCCCAACCCGGCCCGATCGCCCGTACCCTACGGGCCAGGCCGGGCTGCCGGAGCGGACACCCGGTCCAGGGCCGCGGGCGGCAGGCGATCGATGAGCAAGTGGAGCACGGTGGGACCCAGGTGAACCGGACGATCATGCTGCCGGCCTCCCTCGACGAGGCCGTCGAAGCGCTGGCCGCTCACCCGGCCGCGGTGCCGGTGGCCGGCGCCACCGACCTGATGGAAGCCGTCAACGCCGGGCGCCTGCGCCCCGCCTCCCTGGTGGGCCTCGGCCGGATCACCGAACTGCGCGGCTGGCGCTACGAGGACGGCGGCACCGCCGTGCTGGGCGCCGGGCTCACCCACGCCCGGATGGACCGCCCCGACTTCGCCGCGCTCATCCCCGCGCTCGCCGACGCCGCCCGCACCGCGGGCCCCCCGCAGGTGCGCAACGTCGGCACCCTCGGCGGCAACATCGCCACCGCCGCCCCGGCCGGCGACACCCTCCCGGTGCTCGCCGCACTGGAGGCCAGCGTCACCCTCGCCCGGGCCGGCGCCACCCGCGAGGTCCCGGTCAGCCACCTGCTCACCGGCCTCGACCCGCTGCGCCCCGGCGAGCTGCTCACCTGGGTGCGCGTCCCGCTGCTGCACGCCCCGCAGGTGTTCCTCAAGGCCACCGGCCGCAGCGGCCCCGCCCGCGCCACCGCCTCGGTGGCGCTCGTCCTCGACCCCGCCCGGCGCGCCGTGCGCTGCGCCGTCGGCGCCGTCGCCCCGGTGCCGCTGCGGCCGCTGGAGGCCGAGGCCTGGGTGGCCGGCTGCATCGACTGGGACGGCTCGCGGGAGATCGACCCCGCCGCGACCGCCGCCTTCGGCGACTACGTGGCCGCCGCCTGCGTCCCCGACGGCTACGGCGCGGAGGGCGCCTGGGAGGCCGTCACCGAGGGGCCGAGCGCGGCCGCCGTCCGTCTGCGGCGTACCGTAGCCGTGCTGGCCCGCCGGGCACTGGGAAGGGCGCTCAAGTGACCACAGACCACCCCATCGAGGCCCTGGACGCGGGGCTGCTCGACCACGCGCACGACCACGCGCCGCAGGTCAGCCGCGAGCTGCGGCCGACCACCTCGTACACCCTGCGGGTCAACGGCTTCGAACGGCCCGTCAGCGACGCCTGGATCGGCGAGAGCCTGCTCTACGTGCTGCGCGAGCGGCTCGGCCTGGCCGGCGCCAAGGACGGCTGCGAGCAGGGCGAGTGCGGGGCCTGCTCGGTGCAGGTCGACGGGCAGCTGGTGGCCGGCTGCCTGGTGCCCGCCGCGCTGGCGCAGGACAGCGAGATCAACACCGTCGAGGGCCTGTCGGCCGGCGGCGGCGCCAGCGACGTCCAGCAGGCGCTGGCCGAGTCCGGCGCGGTGCAGTGCGGCTACTGCGTGCCCGGCCTGGCGATGGCCGTGCACGACCTGCTCCAGCGCAACCACCGGCCCACCGAGGTCGAGGCGCGCCAGGCGCTGTGCGGCAACCTCTGCCGGTGCACCGGCTACCGGGGCGCGCTGGCCGCCGTGCAGAGCGTCGCCGACGCGCGCGCGGCGGAGGCCGAGGCGGACGCCGCGTCCGCCGCCGAGGAGGGCGACCGGGCCACCGCCGCCCCCGCCCCCGTCCCCGCCCCCGCCCCCGCCACCGTCCCGGACCAGGCCCCCGCCGCCGCGCCCGGGCCCGCCGCGGACGAGCCCGCGACCGCCGCCGACCTGCCGGTGTACACCGACGGCGACGCCTGGATCGAGCACGTCCCGCAGCCGTCCGCCGAGCCGGCCGCCCCCGCCCCCGCCCCCGGCGCGCCGTACGGCACCCCCGACGGCCCGGGCGGCTACGACAGCGGGGTGTACGACACCACCGTGCTGGCCCCGGTCCGGGACATCCCGGCGCCGCCGGCCGACGGCTCCACCGGCTTCCACCCGGCCCACCCCGGCGCCCCGTACCCGGCGGACACCACCCCGGCGCACGGCACCTACCTGCCCGGGACCGGCTACCCCGGGGCGGCCGGCCACCCGCAGCAGCCCGGCTACGACCGGGCCCGCGCCTACGACGGTCCGGTCTACGACGGCCAGGCCTACGACGGACCGGTCTACGAGACCCCGGCCGCCGGCACCCCCGCGCACGGCACCCCGCTCCCGGGCTACGACACGGCCGGCTACCCGCAGCAGCCCGGCCACGACGGCGGCACCCCCGCCCACGGCACGCCGTACATCCCCACGCCCCCGCACGGCGTCCCGGCCGAGGGCACCGCCCCCGCCGGCGTCCCGTACGGCGCCACCCCCGCCCACGGCATCCGGCTCCCCGAGGACGACCACGCATCATGACGTCGCCTACCGACATCGGCGCAGCACTCCAGCAGGACGGCGACGCGGGCGGCACGACGGAGCCGTTCGGCCTGGGCAGCTCCCCGCTGCGCAGCGACGCCCTGCCCAAGGCGCTCGGCATCTACCCGTACGCCGCCGACCTGTGGGCCGAGGGCCTGCTGTGGGGCGCGGTGCTGCGCTCGCCGCACCCGCACGCGCGCATTCGCGGCATCGACACCTCGGCCGCGCTGGCCCTGCCCGGCGTGCACGCCGTGGTCACCGCCGCCGACCTGCCGGCCGGCCCCGACGGCCTGCCGGACGGCGCGCCGACCGGCCCGATCGTCGCCGACCGTCCGGTCCTCGCCGCCGGGGTGGTCCGCCACCACGGCGAGCCGGTGGCCGCGGTCGCCGCCGACCACCCCGACACGGCCCGGCTCGCGGTCGGCCTGATCACCGTCGACTACGAGCCGCTGGACGCCGTCACCGACCCCGAGCAGGCCTTCACCGCCCCGCCGCTGCACCCGGACGGCAACCTCTTCCGCCACCTGCCGCTGCGCACCGGCGACCCGGAGGCGGCCGGCGAGATCGTCGTCGAGGGCCTGTACCAGGTCGGCCGCCAGGACCCGGCGCCGCTGGGCGCCGAGGCGGGCCTGGCCGTGCCGCGCCCGGACGGCGGGGTCGAGCTGCACCTGTCCTCCACCGACCCGCACGGCGACCGCGACCGCACCGCCGCCTGCCTGGGCCTGGAGCCGGACCGGGTCCGGCTGGTGGTCACCGGCGTGCCCGGCGCCACCTCCGACCGCGAGGACCCGTCCTTCCAGGTCACCCTGGCGCTGCTGGCGCTGCGCACCGGCCGCCCGGTGAAGATGACGCTCACCCGCGAGGAGTCCTTCCACACCCACGCCTCGCGCCACCCGGCGCTGCTGCGCTACCGCCACCACGCGGACGCCGAGGGCCGGCTGGTGAAGGTCGAGGCGCAGATCCTGCTGGACGGCGGCGCCTACGCCGACGTCTCGGCCGAGGCGCTGGCCGCCGCGACCGCCTTCTCGGTCGGGCCGTACAACTGCCCCAACGTCTTCGTGGACGCCTGGGCGGTGCGCACCAACAACCCGCCGGCCGGCCGGATGCGCGGCGAGGGCGCGGTGCAGGCGTGCTTCGCCTACGAGTCGCAGCTGGACCAGCTGGCCGCCCGGGTCGGCATCGACCCGGTGGAGGTCCGCCGCCGCAACGTGATGGCGACCGGCGACCCGCTGCCCACCGGACAGGCCGTCACCTGCCCCGCCCCGGTGGGCGCGCTGCTGGAGGCCGTCGCCGCCGAGCCGCTGCCGGCGCTGCCGGTGGACGACCCGGACGCCGAGTGGCTGCTGCCGGGCGGGCCCGGCGGCGCCGGGGACCCGGCCGCGGTGCGGCGCGGCATCGGCTACGCGCTGGGCATGGTGCACATGCTGGGCGCCGAGGGCGAGGACGAGGTCGCCACCGCGACCGTGCGGGTGAGCGGCGACCACGCCACCGTGATCTGCGCCGCGGTCGACGCCGGCCAGGGCTTCGCCACGCTCGCCCGGCAGATCGTGCAGAGCGTGCTGGGCGTCGGCGAGGTGTACATCGCCCCGGCCGACAGCGACCAGTCGGTGGCCGGGCCGTCCGCCCGCGGCCGGCACACCTGGGTGTCCGGCGGCGCGGTCGAGCGGGCCGCGCTGATGGTCCGCCACCAGCTGCTCCAGCCGATCGCCGCGAACTTCGGGATGTCGGCGGAGCTGCTGCAGATCGCCGACGGCAAGATCACCTCGTACGACGGGGTGCTCGGCATGCCGGTGGCCGAGGCCCTGGAGGGCAAGGAGCTCTGGGCGACCGCGCAGTGCCGCCCGCACCCGACCGAGCCGCTGGACGAGGCGGGGCAGGGCGACGCCTTCGTCTCCATCGCGTTCTGCGCGATGCGCGCGGTGGTCGACGTGGACATCGAGCTGGGCGCGGTCCGGGTGGTCGAGGTGACGGTGGCCCAGGAGGTCGGCCGGGCGCTGAACCCGCGGCAGATCGAGGACCGGATCGAGGCCGGGGTCGCCCAGGGCGTCGGGCTGGCGCTGCTGGAGGACCTCCGTACCGAGGGCGGTCTGCTGGCCAACCCCTCGCTCACCGGCTACCGGCTGCCGACCGCGCTGGACACCCCGGAGATCCGGGTCGCCGCCCTGCTGGAGGAGCGCGACGTGGTGGCGCCGTTCGGGGCCAAGGCGGTCAGCGCGGTGCCGGCGGTGACGGCGCCGGCGGCGGTGGCCGCGGCGGTGCGCGCCGCCACCGGTCTGCCGGTGGGCCGGCTGCCGATCCGCCCGGAGGACGCCGTGACCGCCTGAGCGGCCGGTCCGGGAATTCGGCGGGAGGGCCCGCCGAATTCCCCGGGAAATGCATGACGAATTGCCGGTGGGCGCTTTTCGCGCCGACCGGCAATTCGCTTTCGGAGGCCATGACGGGAATCGAACCCGTGTACACCGCTTTGCAGGCGGTTCCCTCAACCACTCGGGCACACGGCCATGGGGGTGGAACTCGTGACAGGCTGGACTGCGGGGGCGCCTCAGGCGCGGCAGCAGCGACAGGCGCGACAACACAGGGGAGCGGGGGCGCAGGCGCGGGGCGCGGGGGCCACCGTCTTCCTGTCCATGTCCGACTCCTGTCGTCGTTCGCCGTGTTGGTGAATTCAGTTTGGCGGAATGCCGGGCGGAACGTCAATATCCTTTTGTAAATTCCGTGTGGCGGACTGTGTGCTACCGTCGGGGACAGGTGGTCCCGCGCGGGCCGCCCCGGACGAGCGCGTCGTACCCGGTCAGGACAAGACGGCGCAGTGACAGCGGCAACCCGGCCGCTGCCGACTGCGGAAGGTGCGACCGTCATGGCTTGGCTCGTTCTGGTTCTCTCCGGCCTCCTGGAGACCGTCTGGGCGGTTGCCCTGGAAGCCTCCAAGGGGTTCTCCCGGCTGGTCCCGACCGTGGTGTTCGGGGTGGCGCTGACGCTCTCGATGGGCGGACTGGCGTACGCGATGCGCTCGATCCCGATCGGCACCGGCTACGCGGTGTGGGTGGGCATCGGCGCGGTCGGCACCGCGCTCTACGGCATGGCGGTGCTGGGCGACGCGGTGACCCTGGCCCGGATCGGCTGCCTGCTGCTGATCGTCTCCGGCGTGGTGGGCCTCAAGGTGCTGCACTGACCCCGCACCGGCGAGGACCTAGGTCCGTGGTCGGAGCCGGAATCCCGACCGGGGTCAGGGTTCAACGGCCCGGACGCGCCTTACGATCATACGTATGACCACAGCCTCCGCCGCCTCGGCCGACACCGGCACCGACCCCGTCCCGATACCGACCGACCCCGGCGGCGGGGTGCTGGGCGACCGCTTCCGGGCCCTGACCCTGGGCATCGTCTCGGTGGTCCTGGTG
Source organism: Kitasatospora sp. NPDC059462 (assembly GCF_042749955.1). Lineage (NCBI taxonomy): Bacteria > Bacillati > Actinomycetota > Actinomycetes > Kitasatosporales > Streptomycetaceae > Kitasatospora > Kitasatospora sp. NPDC059462. Next base: position 13,046 of record NZ_JBHYUU010000074.1, read on the forward strand.
ATCGCCTTCGAGGCGACGGCCGTCAACACCGCGATGCCGGTGGCCGCCCGCGAGCTGGACGGGCTCGGGCTGTACGCCTTCGCCTTCTCCGGCTACTTCACCACCACCCTGTTCGCGCTGGTCGTCTCCGGCCAGTGGTGCGACCGCAGCGGCCCGCTGCAACCGCTGTTCACGGGCATCGCGGTGTTCGGCGCGGGCCTGCTGGTGGCGGGGGCGGCGCCGGGGATGTGGATCTTCGTCGGCGGCCGGGCGATCCAGGGCCTCGGCGGCGGCCTGGTGATCGTCGCGCTCTACGTGGTGGTCGGCCGGGCCTACCCCGAACGGCTGCGGCCGTCGGTGTTCGCCGCCTTCTCCTCCGCCTGGGTGCTGCCGTCGATCGTCGGCCCGGTGGTCTCCGGCGCGGTCACCCAGCACCTCGGCTGGCGCTGGGTCTTCCTCGCCGTACCGGCGCTGATCCTGCTGCCGCTGGCCGTCATGGGCCCGGCGCTGCGCCGCTCGGAGAAGGCGCAGCCGGTGCTCAGGGGCGCCGCGTTCGACCGCCGCCGCACCGGGCTGGCCGCGATGGCCGCGCTCGGCGCCGGTCTGCTGCAGTACGCGGGCCAGCGGCTCGACCTCCTCGGCCTGCTGCCGGCCGTCGCCGGGGCGGCGCTGCTGCTCCCCGCGGTGCTCGGCCTGCTGCCGGCCGGGACGCTGCGGGCCGGGCGCGGACTGCCGACGGTGATCCTGCTGCGCGGGGTCGCGGCGGGGGCGTTCTTCGCGGCCGAGGCGTTCATCCCGCTGATGATGGTGACCGAGCGCGGCCTGTCGCCGACGCTGGCCGGGCTCACCCTGACCAGCGGCGGGCTGTCCTGGGCGCTCGGCTCCTGGATCCAGGGCCGGCCGGGGGCCGAGCGGTACCGCACGCTGATGATCCGCGGCGGCTTCGTGCTGACCGCGGTGGCCATCGCGGGGGCCTCGCTGGTGCTCGTCCCGGCGGTGCCGGCCTGGGTGGCGGCGGTGGCCTGGGGCGTCGGCGGGATCGGCATGGGCCTGGCGGTCGCGAGCGTCAGCGTGCTGATGATGAAGCTGTCGACGCCGGAGGACGCCGGGGCCAACTCGGCCTCGCTCCAGGTGAGCGACGCGCTGGGCAACGTGCTGCTGGTGGGCCTGTCCGGGGTGCTGTTCGCGGCGCTGGGCGGCGGCTCGGTGGCCGCCGCCCACGACGGCGGCGCGGGCACCGGGTCGACCGGCGCGTTCGCGGTGATCTTCCTGACCATGACCGGGGTCGCGCTGCTCGGCGCGCTGGTCTCGGGGCGGGTCCGGAAGGCCGGCTGAGGCGCCGGCCGGCGGCGGGGGCCCGGCGGGCGGGGCGTCAGAAGCTCTCCCAGCCGCCGGCCGGGGCCTGGCCGGGGCCGAGGGTCTGCAGTTTGCGCAGCACCGCCGGGTCCTGGGCGTCCAGCCAGTCCACCAGCTGGCGGAAGGAGACCAGCCGGACCTCGGGCCGTCCGGCGATCGCCCCGAGCACCTCCTCGACGGCGTTCATGTAGATGCCGCCGTTCCACTCCTCGAAGTGGTTGCCGATGACGAACGGCGCGCGGTTGGTGGTGTAGGCGCGCTCGAAGCCCATCAGATAGGCGTCCCGGGCCTGGGTCTGGAAGCCGGGGTGGAGCGAGGGGTCGGCCTTGGTGTTGCTGCCGCACTGGTTGAACATGATGTTGTAGTCCATCGACAGCACCTGGAAGGTGTGCCCGGGGAACGGGATGGACTGCAGCGGGAGGTCCCACAGCGCGCCGCCCTGGATCTTCTGCGGCCAGGTCTGGGTGCCGTTGCCGCTGCTGTCGTAGCGCCAGCCGCGCTTGACGGCGGTGGGCAGCAGGTTGCGCTGCCCTTCCAGGCAGGGGGTGCGGCTGCCGATCAGCTCCTTGCGGTAGTCGAACGGCAGCGCCGGCAGATCGGTGAAGCCGGTGTTGGTCCGCCAGTTCGTCACGAAGTCCATCGCCTGCTGGATCTCGCTGTCCCACTCCTCCGGGGACCACCTGCCGACGCCGGTGGCGCCGCAGAAGTGGCCGTTGAAGTGGGTGCCGATCTCGTGGCCCTCCGTCCAGGCGGCGTGCAGGTTCTCCAGGGTGTCGCGGATGTGCTGGTCGCTCAGGTAGCCGATGTCGGAGGCGCCGACCTTGTGCTGCGGTGGGCGGTAGAGGTCCTTGCGGGACTCCGGCAGCAGGTAGAGGCCGCTGAGGAAGAAGGTCATCGAGGCGTTGTGCTCCCGGGCGAGCCGGCGGAACCGGGCGAACAGCCCGTTGTCGAGCTCGCCGGCGCCGTCCCAGGAGAAGACCACGAACTGCGGCGGGCGCCCGCCGGGCCGCAGCACGTCGGGCACGGGCTGGTGCGGCTGGGGGCCGGTGTCCGAGGTGGAGCCGTCGCCGATCAGGGTGACCGGGGGCTTGGCCGCCTCGGTCGGAACCACCGCGTGGTCCTCGGCCGGGGTGGCCGGCGCCGGCGCCGGGGCCGGAGTGGTCGCCTGCCCGTCGCCCGGGTCCCTCCGGGCCCCGCAGCCCGCCGCGAGGGCGGCGGCGCCGGCGGCGCCCGCGGCCAGCAGGGTGCGACGGGAGAGGGCGTCCATGGTCACTCCGTTCGTGGGGCGTGCGCGGGGCGGGGCACGGCAGGCGCGGCGCGCGGTCGTCCGGGCGGACCGGGGCCCGGTCGGACAAGTGCGGTGATAGGCCTGTGAACGGGGTCAGCATGGCATGCGATCGGGATCGATCAATGCTGCACCACGGACGGTCGGAACTGATCGCCCGAAGGATGCAACCGGGACGGCGTTCCTGAGTGTCCGATGAAGAGATCGTCGTCATTCCTGGAAGCCGCCGGGTGACCGGAGAGTGGCGTGACGGTGACGTCTCACCCCTTGGGGCAGGGTGATGCCCCCTTGGCCCTGCCGATCGGCGGGAGTGAGTACGACCAACGTATGAATGTGGCATAGGGTCCGATCCGGTTGCATGGTTCCCAGGAACTTCCCAGGAACCGGTGACCGGTCCGACGTCAGCAGAGGGGAGCGCCGGTGGGCGCCCAGCAGAGCAGGAGCCCGTGGCCGGGCACCCTGGCGGCCGGTGCCGCGCTCGTGCTGGGGGCGTGGCTGCTGCACGACGGCCCGTCCGCCGTGCTCCCCCCGGCCCCCGGCGCCGGGCAGGCCCTCACCGGCTTCGCCCCGGTCTCGGTGGTGCCGCCGCTCGGCCCCTCCCGGCCGACCCGGATCCGCATCCCCGCCGTCCGGCTCGACGCCCCGGTCACCGGCCTCGGTCTCGACCGGGACGGCCGCCTCCAGACCCCGCCGCAGGAGGACCGCAACCTCGCCGGCTGGTACCGGGACGGCGCCGCCCCCGGGCAGCGCGGCACCGCGATCATCGCCGGCCACGTCGACAACGACAGCGGGCCCGCCGTCTTCTACCACCTGGGCGCCCTGCACCGCGGGGACCGGATCGAGATCCTCCGCGAGGACGGCCGGACCGCCGTCTACCAGCTCTACGCCATCGAAGTGCACGACCGAAAGGACTTCCCGGACGAGCGGGTGTACCGCCAGGCCGCCGACGCCCAACTCCGGGTGATCACCTGCGGCGGAGGCTTCAGCGAGGAGCACGGCTACGACGGCAACGTCGTCGCCTACGGCTTCCTCGCCGGCACCACGCGTCCCGGGAAACCGGTATGACCTCCCTCGCCCTCACCACCGCCGCCACCGAACTCGCCGTTCGCTGGAACCCGCTCGACTGGCCGCTCACCCGCGGCCCGATCCCGTACGCCGTGCTCGCCGCCGGCTGCGCCTCGCTGGTGCTGCTGTCCCTCTCCCGCGACCGGCGCTGGCTCGGCCTGCGCCCGGCCGGTGCCGCGCTGCTCACCGCCGCCGTCACCGCCGCGATCAAGATCGTCGTGGACGGGTGGTGGCACCCCTTCCCGGAGGGCACCCCCGACTACGTGCTCGGCTGGGTCGCGCTCGCCGTCTTCGCCCTGGCCCTGGCCGGCTTCCGCGCCCCGCTGCTGCCCGGCCGGCGGCGGTTCCTGGCGGCCGGCGGTGCGGTCCTGGTGGTGCTGATGGCGGCCTCGCAGGTCAACCGCGGCTTCGACCAGTACCCGACGGCCCGCGTCATGCTGGCGCCGAGGACCCAGGCGCTGACCACCGGCAAGGCGCCCGAGGTGGTCGCCGTGCCGGCCGGCAAGGTGCTGGAGGAGGTCTGGCAGCCCCCGGCCGGCCTGCCGGAGAAGGGCACCGTCTCGACCGCGCCGATCCCCGGGAGCAAGTCCGGCTTCGAGGCCCGCGACGCCTACGTCTACCTGCCCCCCGCCTACCAGGCCAGCCCCCGGCCGCTGCTGCCGGTGCTGGTGCTGATGGCCGGCCAGCCCGGCAACCCGTCCGACTGGGTGAACTCCGGCGGCATGCAGGAGCGGCTGGACGCCTTCGCCGCCGAGCACCGGGGCCTCGCCCCGATCGTGGTGATGGTGGACCAGATCGCCACCATGTGGGGCAACAGCCTCTGCATGGACTCCAACGTCGCCCGGGCCCAGACCTACCTCGCCGAGGACGTGCCCGACTGGATCCGCGGCCACCTGCAGACCGCCGCCGGCCGCGGCGCCCTCGCCATCGGCGGCGCCTCGCTCGGCGGCACCTGCGCGCTCCAGCTGGCCGTCAACGCCCCGCACGTCTACGGGTCGTTCATCGACATCTCCGGCCAGGACGAGCCCACCCTCGGCAGCCACGGCGAGACCGTCGAGAAGGCCTTCGACGGCGACGAGAAGGCCTTCGCGGCCGTCGACCCGGCGCAGCTGATGGCCACCCGCCGGTACCCGGACACCGCCGGCGTCTTCGCGGTCGGCGCCGGTGACGACGACTTCCGCCCGCAGCAGGAGACCATGTACGCCGCCGCGCAGAAGGCAGGGATGAAGGTGGAGTTCCAGCCGATCCCCGGGGGCCACAGCTGGACGGTGTTCCGCGAGGCGCTCGACCGCAACCTGCCCTGGCTCGGCCGGCAGACCGGGATGACCCGGTGATCCGGCTCGGCGCCGCGCCCGCCCGCGGCCCGGTGGGCGAACGGACGTCGCGGCGGGACGGCGAACCGCCGGGCCCCAGGGTCCCCGAGCAGTCCCGCGGCACGGGCTCCGCCCCCGCCCCGGACGCCCCCGGCCCCGGGGCCCCCGCACCGCGCTCCCCGCGGCGCCTCGCCGGCGCCGCCGCCGGACTCGGCGCCCGGGTGGCCGTCCGGCTCGGCGAGGCCCCGCTGACCCTGGTGCTGCTGGTCGGCCTCTGGGCCGTCGGCGCCGCCACCGGCAGCCTCGGCCGCGGCCCGTCCGAGGCCCTGCTGGAGCAGGTGGGCGTCGGCACCCCCACCCTCGGCGCGGGCCGCTGGTGGACGCCGTTCACCTCGCTGTTCTGGTGCTCCGGCACCGGCGCCTACGTCTTCACCAGCCTGCTGCTGCTCCTGGTCGCCCCGGCCGCCGAGCGCCGGCTCGGCCCGCTGCGCACCCTCGGGGTGGTGGTCGCCGGGCAGCTGGCCGGCACCCTGGCCGGCACCGGCGTGGTCGCGGCCGGGGCCGCGTTCGGCGAGCAGTGGACCGCCTCGGTGGTCGGCCAGACCGCCGTCGGCCCCGGCGTCGGCCTGTTCGCGCTGGCCGGCGTGCTGGGCTACCGGCTGACCGTGCTCTGGCGCCGCCGCCTGCACCTGCTGGTGGTGCTGGTCCCGCTGGTGATGACGCTGTACGTGGGGCACCTGCAGAGCGTGCAGCGCTTCTGCGGCGCCCTGGCCGGACTGGCCGCCGGCGCGCTGCTCACCCGCGGCCGCCCGCACCTGCGCTCGCACCGTTCCTCGCACACCGAGACCCGGGTGCTGGTGGCGCTCTGCCTGGTCGCCGCCGCACTCGGCCCGCTGATCGCCTCGCTGTACGACAACGCGGCCGGCCCGTTCAACACCTTCTCGGAGATCTACCTCTCGCACCGGCTCAGCCCCGACGAGGTCGCCGACTTCTGCGCCGTCTCGGCCCACGACTGCGCCCGCGCCCACGCCGTCGAGCGGATCTTCGACACCCCGGCCCGGCTGATGGCCGCGCTCTTCCCGGCCCTGCTGCTGGTGCTGGCCGAGGGGCTGCGCCGGGGCCTGCGGCTCGCCTGGCGGATCACCGTCGCCACCGAACTGCTCTGGACCGCCATGCTGGTCTGGCTGTTCACCGAGTCCGGCACCGGCCCGGGCGGCGCCCTCCAGTACTTCGTCGAGGCGCTGCTGCTGCCGCTGCTCACCACCGGCCTGCTGCTGGCCACCCGCCAGCGCTTCCCGCTGCGGCTGCCGCGCGCGGTGCTCGGCCGGCTGGCCGCCGTGCTCGGTGGCGCGCTGGTCCTCGCCGGCGCCGCGTACACCGGGCTGGGCGTGCTGGTCTCCGGGCAGTTCGAGCCGGGCGCGACCTTCGGCGGGCTGGTCGCCGGGCTCCCCGCCCAGTACCTGCCGCCCGCCTACAACGACCTGCTGCCCGACTACCCGATCGCGGTCGGCCCGTTCGCCCGGATCCTGGAGACGTACTGCGGGCTCGCCTTCTGGGCGGTCGCGCTGGGCGCGCTGCTGATGGTCTTCCGCCGGCCGGTGGTGCACGTCGACGCCGAGGACGCCGCCCGGGCCCGCACCCTGCTCACCGAGCACGGCGGCGGCACGCTCTCCTTCATCACCACCTGGGACGGCAACCACTACTGGTTCGACGAGGACGGCCGGGCGGCCGTCGCCTACCGGGTGCTGAACACCGTGGCGCTGACCACCGGCGACCCGTTCGGCGACCCGGAGGCACGCGCCCGCGCGGTGGCCGGATTCGCCCGGTACTGCGACGCGCGCGGCTGGACGCCGTGCTTCTACAGCGTCACCCCGGAGACCAGGGCCGCCGCCGGACAGCTCGGCTGGCGCTCGCTGCAGGTCGCCGAGGACACCGTGGTCGCCCTGCCGGGCCTCGCCTTCACCGGCCGCAAGTGGCAGGACATCCGCACCGCGCTCAACAAGGCCGGCAAGCAGGGCATCACCGCCGAGTGGTGGTCCTACGACGAGGCGCCGCTCGCGCTGAAGGAGCAGATCCGGGCCATCTCCGAGGAGTGGGTCTCGGAGAAGGGGCTGCCCGAGATGGGCTTCACCCTCGGCGGCCTGGAGGAGCTGGCCGACCCGGCGGTGCGGCTGCTGGTCGCCGTCGGCGAGGACCGCACGGTGCACGGGCTGACCAGCTGGATGCCGGTCTACGAGAACGGCGAGACGGTCGGCTGGACGCTGGACTTCATGCGCCGGCGCTCGGAGGGCTTCCGCGGCGTCACCGAGTTCCTGATCGCCTCCGCCGCGCTGGGCTTCAAGCAGGAGGGCGCGCGCTTCCTCTCGCTCTCCGGCGCACCGCTCGCCCGCTCCGAGAAGGAGCCGCCGACCGGGCTGCAGAAGACCCTGGACTGGCTGGGCCGGGCGCTGGAGCCGGTGTACGGCTTCCGCTCGCTGCTCGCGTTCAAGGCGAAGTTCCAGCCGGAGTACCGGCCGATGTACATGGCCTACCCCGACCCGGCCGCGCTGCCCAGCATCACCCGGGCGATCGGCAAGGCGTACCTGCCGCACCTCACGCCGGCGCAGGGCGTACGGCTGATGCGCAAGCTCTCGGCGTAGGGGGGCGCCGGAGCGGCCCGGCCACGGCCCGCCCCGGACGGCGGGTGGGCGCATCGCGGCAGCAGCAGGCGCCCGGGCCCGGTCCCGGGCGGCTGCCGACACCTCGCCGGGCCGCTCAGCCGAGCAGCTGGGCGAGGGCGCGGTCGGCGTCCAGGTGCAGGTGCTCCTCGCCCTCGGGGACGAGCAGGCGGCTGCGCCACAGGAAGCGCCGCAGGTCGGCGGTGTCGAACTGGACCATCGCGGTGCCCTCGGGCGCGCGCAGCTCGACCACGGTGCGGCGGCCGAGCGCGGGCCGGACGTGGACGTCGCCGATGCCGGTGGGCACCTCCAGGCCGGCGGCGAGCAGCGGGCGGGCGAAGACCCAGACGATGTCCTCGCAGTCCGGGCCCCCGTCGGCCGGGTCGTCCAGCGAGAACTCGGCGGGGAAGGCCATCCGGACGGCGAGCGGGTCGTCCGGGAGGTAGGTCAGGGTGACCCGCAGCCGGACGGAACGGTGGGCGGAGAGGATGAGGCGGGCCTGGACGGTCTCTTCGGCGATGGCGTGCACGGCGGTTCCCTTCTGTGGGGTGCGAGGCCGGTGGCGGCTGTGGGGTTGGGGCGGCCTCACCCGGAAGAGAGGCGGTGGAGGGGGTTCCGCTTACCGCGTTTTCCCGACTTTCCGACGTGATCCACGTCACATCGATTTCCGGCCGAACCCGCCGCCGACCGGCCCGGTCCACGCCCCGCCCGGCCCCGCCGCGGCCGCCCGAACGGCCCCGGGCCCGGTACGCTGGGCGGGTTGTCCGAACGCCGCCCGACCGTGGGACGGGGCTGCAAAACCGCCTCCGACCTGCGACGATCCCCCCTCGGAGACCGTGAGTACTGCCGCCGCCTCGATGCCGCTCTTCTCCGACGCCCACGAGCCGCACGCGCCCGTCCGGGCCGTCGGCCAAGCCGCGCCGACCTCCTCGCACCACCTGTCCCCGGCCTTCCCCGGCCGTGCCCCCTGGGGCACCGCGGGAAAGCTCCGGGCCTGGCAGCAGGGGGCGCTGGACAAGTACATCGAGAACCAGCCGCGCGACTTCCTCGCCGTCGCGACGCCGGGCGCGGGCAAGACCACCTTCGCGCTGACCCTGGCCTCCTACCTGCTCCACAACCACCTGGTGCAGCAGGTCACCGTGGTCGCGCCGACCGAGCACCTGAAGAAGCAGTGGGCCGAGGCCGCCGCCCGGATAGGCATCAAGCTGGACCCGGCGTACTCCTCCGGGCCGCTCTCCCGGGAGTACCACGGCATCGTGGTCACCTACGCCGGAGTCGGCGTGAACCCGATGCTCCACCGCAACCGGACCGAGGCCCGCAAGACGCTGGTCATCATGGACGAGATCCACCACGCCGGTGACTCGAAGTCCTGGGGCGAGGCCTGCTTCGAGGCCTTCGAGCCGGCCTCCCGGCGGCTGGCGCTGACCGGTACGCCGTTCCGCTCGGACACCAACCCGATCCCGTTCGTCCAGTACGAGGCGGGCGGCGACGGCATCCGCAAGTCGGTCGCCGACTACACCTACGGCTACGGGCACGCGCTCGCCGACCACGTCGTCCGCCCGGTGATCTTCCTCTCCTACAGCGGCAACATGCGCTGGCGCACCAAGTCCGGCGACGAGCTGGAGGCCCGGCTCGGCGAGCCGATGACCAAGGACCTCATCGCCCAGGCCTGGCGCACCGCGCTCTCCCCGCAGGGCGAGTGGATCCCCTCCGTGCTGCAGGCCGCGGACCGCCGGCTCACCGAGGTCCGCAAGGCGATCCCGGACGCCGGCGGCCTGGTGATCGCCACCGACCAGACGGTGGCCCGCGCCTACGCCAAGATGCTGCGCGAGATCACCGGCGAGAAGGTCACCCTGGTGCTCTCCGACGAGACCGAGGCCTCCAAGCGGATCTCCGACTACGCGGCCGGGACCTCGCGCTGGATGGTCGCGGTGCGCATGGTGTCCGAGGGCGTCGACGTGCCCCGGCTCTGCGTCGGCGTGTACGCCACCTCGATCTCCACCCCGCTGTTCTTCGCCCAGGCCGTCGGGCGCTTCGTGCGCGCCCGCAAGCGCGGCGAGACCGCCTCCGTCTTCCTGCCGACCATCCCGATGCTGCTGGGCTTCGCCAATGAGATGGAGCTCCAGCGCGACCACGTGCTGGACCGGCCGAAGAAGGAGGGCGAGGGCCTCTTCGACGAGGAGGACCGGCTGCTCGCCGAGGCCGAGCGGGCCAACGACGGCCCGGACGGCGCGGGCGGCGAGGAGTTCTCCTACGAGGCGCTGGGCTCCGAGGCGGTCTTCGACCGGGTGCTCTACAACGCCATGGAGTTCGGGATGCAGGCGCACCCGGGCAGCGAGGAGGAGGAGGACTACCTCGGCATCCCGGGCCTGCTGGAGCCGGACCAGGTGCAGATGCTGCTGCAGAAGCGCCAGCACCGGCAGATTCAGCGGAGCAAGGGCAAACCGGCCGAGGAGGCCGACCTGCTGGAGCTGCCGGCCGAACAGCGGCCGGTGGTGACCCACCAGGAGCTGCGCGAGCTGCGCAAGGAGCTGAACGCGCTGGTGGCCGCCTGGCACCACCGCACCAGCCAGCCCCACGGGACCATCCACAACGAGCTGCGCCGGCAGTGCGGCGGTCCGCTGACCGCCCAGGCGACGGCCAATCAGCTGAAGGCGCGGATCGCCAGGATCCGGGAGTGGGCGAAGTAACGATCCGTCGGCGTGTCGCGGACAGCGTGACCGTAAAGGTCACATGACGTTCGGATATACGCGAAGGATTTGTGGAGACATTCGGTCGGATGATCGGCTAGTGTTCCGCGTGCCGCGCCGCCTCCGGGCCGCCGACGTCGCACGCCCCCCGTCCGGGGCCGGCCGTCGCAGCCCCCGGTGATTCCGGTCGGCACCTCACCGACCCGGGGGGACATGACGCTCCGTCGTGCGCCCGGGCCTGTCTGTCTTTCAAGGAGTACACCGAACGTGTCGTACCAGCAGCCCTACGCGCAGCAGCCCGAGCTCTCCGACAAGTCGAAGGTCGTCGCGGGCGTCCTGCAGATCCTGCTCGGCGGCCTGGGTGTCGGCCGCTTCTACACCGGCCACATCGGCATGGGCATCGCCCAGCTGCTGACCTGCGGCGGCCTCGGTGTCTGGTCGCTGATCGACGGGATCCTGTTCCTCACCAGCAACGACCGCACCGACGCCCAGGGCCGTCTGCTGCGCAGCTGAGCCTTGGTCACGTCCGCGAAGGCGCGCCGCCCCGGCCGGTCCGGCCGGGGCGGCTTCGCCGTTCCCGAGCGGCTGCGCACGGCCTGGGCGCCGGTCGCGGTGCTGGCCGGCGGTGCGGCCGGTTCCGCGTACCTGTGGTCGCGCGACCCCCATCTGCCGGGGCAGGCGCTGCCGTTCTGCCCCTGGCGCAAGGTCACGGGCCTGGAGTGCCCCGGCTGCGGCGGCACCCGGATGGCCTACGACCTGCTGCACGGCGACCTCGCCGCCGCCTGGCACGACAACGCGGCGCTGCTGCTGGCGCTGCCCCTGGTGGCCGCGCTCTACCTGGTCTGGCTGCGGCACGGCCTGGCCGGCCGGAGCTGGCAGCCGCCGCTCGGCCGGCGCGGGACGGCCGTGCTGCTCGGGGTGGCGGCCGGCTGGACCGTCCTGCGCAATCTCCTCTGACCCGGCGTCTTCCCGACACGATCCGTTCCGGCACGACCCGTTCCGGCGCCTTCCGGTCGTGCGCCGCCCGATCCGTCCGGAACTCGGACTGTGGTCGAACCTGCGAACGCCTGGTCGGGGTGTTCCGTCATATTTTGTCCAGGTTTGGCGAGGCGCGCAAAGTTGATCTTGCCCGAATTTTGGACAAACACTTCCGCCGCCGCAATTCCTTCACTACCTTTCCCACACGCTCTCCCGCCGGGCGACCCCCGCGAGACGGGCGCCGCAGGGCCCCAGGACGTCAAGGACGACTCTCCGCGGCCCGAGCGCGGCCACCCACCTGCGCGCGACATCCGAGTCGTGGACCGGTCAGCCGATCCGCGACCCGCCGCGGAAAGGAATTGCGTGTCGTGACTGCAGAGACCTCCCAGACCCTGGACCGCGGAGTCCGGGTCCTCAAGCTGCTCGCCGACTCGGAACGCGGGCTCACCGTGACCGAGCTGGCGGCCCGCCTCGCCGTCAACCGGACCGTTGTCTACCGGCTGCTGGCCACCCTGGAGCAGCACGGGCTGGTCCGCCGGGACATCGGCGGCCGCGCCCGGGTCGGCCTGGGCGTGCTCCGGCTCGCCCACCGGGTCCACCCGCTGCTGCGCGAGGCGGCGCTGCCCGCGCTGCGCAGCCTCGCCGAGGACCTCGGCGCCACCGCCCACCTCACCCTGGTCGACGGCAACGAGGCGCTCGCGGTGGCCGTCGTCGAACCCAGCTGGACCGACTTCCACGTCGCCTACCGCACCGGGCTGCGCCACCCGCTGGGCGAGAGCGCGGCCGGCCGGGCGATCCTGGAGGCCCGGGCCTTCCCGAGCCAGCGCCGGCCGGAACAGGGCTTCGTCATCACCCGGGCGGAGGAGCAGTCGGGAGCGTCCGGCGCGGCCGCGGCGCTGCTCGGGCTGAGCGGCATCGAGGGCAGCGTCGGCGTGGTGATGCTCAACGGGCTCGTCCCGGAGCGGGTCGGCCCCCGGGTGGTGGAGGCCGCCACCGAGGTCGCCGACGCGCTGCGCTGACCGCCCGCCGGGGCGGGGGCCGTCCGGGTGGCCGTGTGCGTGCCCGCCGGGCGGCCCGGTGTGTTTGGATGCCTCTGTGTCCGACACCAAGCTGCCCCCGGCCCTCACCTCCCCCCGGACCCGCGCCCTCGCGCTCTGCGGAGCGCTGGTCACCGCGCTGTTCGGCGTGGCCGCGTTCGTCCCGCTGCCGTACACGCTGACCTTCCCCGGCGTGACCGCGGACACCCTCGGCAGCTACCAGGACCGGCCGGTGCTCACCATCACCGGCGCGCCGGTCCGCACGCCCCGGGGGCAGCTGCGGATGGTGACCATCTCGGCGACCAACCCGGGGGAGCGGAACACCTTCTGGCGCTCGCTGCAGGCCTGGTTCGACGAGGACGAGGCCGTGCGGCCCACCGAGACCGTCTACCCGCAGGGCGACCCGGCCAAGGCCGAGGAGGTCACCGCCCAGCAGATGACCGAGTCGCAGGACGCCGCCACCGCGGCCGCGCTCTCCTACCTCGGGCTGTCGCCCGCCCAGGTGAAGGTGAAGGTCGACCTCGGCGACATCGGCGGCCCGAGCGCCGGCCAGATGCTCGCGCTCGGCATCATCGACAAGCTCGCCGGGGACGGCAAGGGCGGCGACCTCACCGGCGGGCTGACCGTCGCCGGCACCGGGACCATCGACGACCAGGGCGTGGTCGGCCCGGTCGGCGGGGTGCCGCTGAAGACCCAGGCGGCGGCCCGGGACGGCGCGACCGTCTTCCTGCTGCCCAAGGACGAGTGCGCGGACGCCAAGGTGAACACCCCGGCCGGGCTGCGGCTGGTGCCGGTCGGGACGCTGGCGGAGTCGGTCTCGGCGCTGGAGGCCCTGCACACCGGCGGGCCCGTCGCCACCTGCTGAGCCGCCTCCGCCGTCCGCGCGGCTCCGCCGCTACTCGGCGGCCGCCTGGTCGACCAGCGGCAGGATCCGGTACGGCACCGGGTTCTCCAGGGCGATCGCCGTCGAGGAGCGGACGATTCCGTCGAAGCCGACCACCCGGTCGATCACCCGCTGCAGATCGGCGTTCGACCGGGCCACGATCCGCACCATCATGTCGCCGTGCCCGGTGATGGTGTGCAGCTCCAGCACCTCCGGCACCGCCGACAGGTGCTCGCGCACGTCCGCGCCCTGGCCCTGGGAGATCTCCAGGGTCGCGAAGGCCGTCACCGGATAGCCCAGCGCCGCCGGGTCCACCTCCGGGCCGAATCCGCCGATCACCCCGCGCGCCTGGAGCCGGTCCAGCCGGGCCTGCACCGTGCCGCGCGCCACCTGGAGCCGGCGCGAGCACTCCAGCACCCCGATCCGCGGTTCCTCGGCGAGCAGCCGGATCAGCCGGCCGTCCAGCACGTCGATCGCGTCGTTGGTGCTCCCGGCAGGGCCGCCGGACGCTCCGGAATGTCCCTGCCCGGCAAGCGAGTTGGACGATCCGAGGGCGCCCGGGGAGCTGGGGGAGTGGGCGGGGGGCATCGAGGGCTCCGTCCTCCGGTGGGCATTCTGTACAGCGGTGCGTCCGATTGTCCCGTCCCGGAGCACAGCTTGACCAGGAGGAAACGGAACAGTTGCGCGGACGTCGGCCCGGCGCCACCCTCCAGCCACAACCCCGTGCACCCGTCCCCACCCGGGGCGCCGGGGCGACCCGTGGTCCCGCACCCCGACCGGGAGAGCCGACATGACCGACACCGCCGCCGAACGCGTGCTGCTCGCCGCCGGCCCGGACCCGGCCGGCCCCGGCGCGTCCGGGCCCGTCCCGGCGGGCGCGGAGGAGCCCGGGCTGCTCCCGATGGGCCGCGCCGACGCGGTGGTCTTCGCGGTCGCCGACGCCGAGCGGGCGGCCCGCCGGTACGCGGTCGCGCTCGGGCTGCGCTGCACCGCGTACGCCGGGCCCGAGACGGGCGAGCCGGAGACGGTCTCCTACGTGCTGCGGGCACCCGGGACCAGGTTCGTGCTGACCTCGCTGGTCCGGGCGATCGGGCCGCGCGGCCGGGAGCTGGCCGGGCACCTGGCCCGGCACGGCGAGGGGGTCGTCGACCTCGCGGTGGCGGTGCCGGACGTCTGTTACGCGTACGACTACGCCGTCGACCGGGGCGCCGCCTCGCTCGCCGAGCCCTACGAGGTGCGGGACGCCTACGGCACCGTGCTGCTCGCCGCGATCGAGGTGCCCGGCGGGACCAGACACACCCTGGTCGAGCGCTCCCGGTACCGCGGGCCCTACCTGCCGGGCTACGTGCCCTTCGACCGCTGGTGACCGGCCCGGTCAGCGGACGACCCGGTCGACCCTCGGCGGGTAGCCGTTCCAGGAGACGATCACGGAGTTGGCCTGGTCGTCCTTGGTGAAGTCGACCCGGAACCACTGCGGGCCGTTCCAGACCTGCATCTGCCAGCCCGAGTCCGGCGTCGCGGAGACCAGCGAGGCGTGGTCCGACTGGAGGTCCACGGCGACCCGGCCGCCCGGGACGGGATAACTGTGCACGGAGGACGTGGTGCTGGTGGCCGGTGCCGGGCGGGCCGTGGCCGTCGCGGTGGGCGACGGGGGCGCGGAGGCCGTCGCCCGGGGCGGGGGCGCCGACGCCCGGCCGGTGGACGGCGTCGCGGCCGGCTCGGTGCGGCCGGCCGGCTGCGGCTGCGTCGCCGAGGGCGTCGGCGTGGGTCTCTGCCCGTCGGCCGAGGCCGGCGAGGGCAGGGACAGCGCGGTGGGCTGTTCGAAGGCGGCGCCGGCCAGCACGGTGTGCACGCCGAGCCAGGACAGCGCCACCGCCGCCCCGGTGGCCGCCGCCCAGGCGCCGAGCTGTACCAGTCCGTTCCGCATCGTGCGCACATCCTGCCGTATCCCCCCGGCGCGCAGGCGGGCACCCCGGCACTTCCACAGGGAACTTGCACAAGTGCGGCCGGCCCCGCACAGACCGGCGCGAACCAACCCGAGGTACAGACCAATCGGGGCCGATGGCGTACCGTGCAGCCCCATGGCAACAGTGCTCGTGGTCGAGGACGACCCCTTCGTACGATCCGCCCTCATCCGCCACCTGACCGACACCGGCCACGCGGTTCGCAGCGTGGGCACGGCACTTGAGGCGCTGCGCGAGGTCGCCCAGGTCGGCTGCGACCTGGTGATCCTGGACCTCGGCCTGCCGGATCTGGACGGCAGCGAGGCGCTCAAGATGATCCGCGGCCTGACCAACGTCCCGGTCATCATCTCGACCGCCAGGGACGACGAGGCGGAGATCGTCCGGCTGCTCAACGACGGGGCCGACGACTACCTGGTGAAACCGTTCTCCGGGGAGCACCTGAGCGCCCGGATGGCCGCCGTGCTGCGCCGGCTCGGCGGCGGGGCGGCCCCGGTCAGCCAGGTGCTCCGGGTCGGCGGGCTGGCGATCGACCTCCAGCGCCGGGAGGCCTCGCTGGACGGACGGGCGCTGGACCTGACCCGCCGTGAATTCGACCTGCTGGCCTTCCTCGCGGCCCGGCCGGGCGTGGTGGTGCCGCGCAAGGAGATCCTGGCCGAGGTGTGGCGGCAGACCTACGGCGGCGACCAGACCATCGACGTGCACCTGTCCTGGCTGCGCCGCAAGCTCGGTGAGACCGCGTCCAGTCCGCGCTACCTGCACACCGTGCGCGGGGTCGGGGTCCGGCTGGAGGCCTCCGGACAGGCCACCGGGTCCGGGCCCGTCCCCGTGGAGCGCCGGACATGAGGCGGTTGCGGCACTCGCTGCGCTGGGCGCTGATCAAGGCCGCCGTGGCCGGGACCACCATGGTCGCGCTGGCCTTCCTGATCCCGCTCGGCCTGATGGTCCAGCAGACGGCCCGGGACCGGGCGTTCACGGCCGCCGAGCGGCAGGCCGCGGCGCTCGGCCCGGCGCTGGCCATCACCACCGACGAGGACGCCATCGTCCGGGCGGTGGCCTCCACGGACGCGGGCGGGCAGGGGCGGATGGCGGTGCACCTGCCGCCGCCGGAGTCCGCCGCCGGGTCGGGCACCGCCGCCGGTACGGCCGGCGCCGCGGGCGGGGTGGCCGCGGCGCCGGGCGGGACGGGGACGACGGTGGGCGCCCAGGCGCCCCGGGGCGTGCCGGGGACGGCCGCCGCCGCGGCCTCCGGGCCGGCCGCCGGCGCGACCATCGGCGAGGTCCGGGCGCTGGACGCCGACGTGGCCACCGCGGGCTTCCAGGGGCGCTCGTTCACCGTTCAGGTGCCGGGCGGCTTCGCGCTGCTCCAGCCGTTCGCCGTGGACACCGCGCGGACCGCCGTGGTCGAGGTGTTCGTGGCCGACGACGACCTCACCCGGGGCGTCGCCACCGCCTGGCAGGTGCTCTCCGGCGTCGCGCTCGGGCTGGTCGCCATCTCGGTGCTGGTCGCCGACCGGATGGGCGCCCGGATCGTCGCCTCGGCCCGCCGGCTCGCCGCCGCCGCCCGCGCGCTCGGCGCGGGCGACCTCGCCGTGCGGGTGCCGGTGGAGGGCAAGCAGGCCGCCGGCAGCCCCGCCGAACTGCACGAGGCCGCGCACGCGTTCAACACGATGGCCGACCGGGTGGTGCAACTGCTCGCCGCCGAGCGGGAGCTGGCCGCCGACCTGTCGCACCGGCTGCGCACCCCGCTGACCGTGCTGCGGCTGAACGCCGCGTCGCTCGGCGAGGGCGACGCGGCCGACGCCACCCGGCACGCGGTGTCGCAGCTGGAGCGCGAGGTCGACCAGATCATCCGCTCGGCCCGCCGCGCGCCCGAGGACGCGCCGGCCGTCACCGTCGGCTGCGACGCCGCCGAGGTGATCCGCGAGCGGGTCGGCTTCTGGTCCGCGCTCGCCGAGGACGAGGGCCGCCCCTGGCAGCTGACCGGCGCCGAGCAGGAGACGCCCGTCCCGGTGCAGCGCGGCGACCTGGCGGCGGCGGTGGACGCGCTGCTCGGCAACGTCTTCCGGCACACCGCGGTCGGCACCGCGTTCTCGGTGGACGTCCTGCCCACCGAGAACTCGGTGATCGTGCTGGTCGGGGACGCGGGCCCGGGCTTCACCGACCCGCAGGCGGCGCTGAAGCGCGGCGAGGGCCACGGTGGCGAGGGCTCCACCGGCCTCGGGCTGGACATCGTGCGCAAGCTCGCCGAGGCCACCGGCGGCGACCTCGCGCTCGGTGCGTCGGCCGTGCTCGGCGGCGCCGAGATCCGGCTGCGGCTGCGCCTGCGCCAGGACGGCACCGCCCCGGTGCGGACCGGAAGACGCCGCGGCCGCGGGCCGCTGTTCCCGCGCTGAACGGGGTGGTCGCGGGCGAATGGCGAAAGGTTTCGGCGCCCGGAAGGGGCCCCGTCGGGCCGGGAGGAGGGCTCGCGCCCCTCTTTCTTAAGCGCACCGTAAGGGAGTTCTACCCCTGGCTCAGCAGGCGGTTTCCGGCCATGGGGCGCCGTTAGCGTCATCGGCGTCGGCCACCCGGCCGCACACCTGCCAGCCCCGGAGGTACGCCCCCATGACGACCCCGCAGCCCCACCGCCGCCCCGGCGGCCGCCGTCGGCGCAGCCACAAGGGCGTGCTGATCGGCGCTTCCGCGGTGGCCGCCGCCCTGGTCGCCGGTGGCGTCGTCGTCCTCGCCTCCTCGGCCAGCGCCGCCTCGCTCGGCGCCGTCTACAGCCGCACCAGCAGCTGGGACTCCGGCTTCACCGGCCAGTACCTGGTCACCAACCCGGACAGCAGCGCCATCGAGGACTGGACGCTCAGCTTCGACCTGCCGGCCGGCGCGAAGATCGACTCGCTCTGGAACGCCACCTTCACCGCCGAGGGCCAGCACATCACCGTCCGGCCGGAGGCGTGGAGCAAGCGGCTGGAGCCGGGCAAGAGCATCGTGGTCGGCTTCGTCGCCCAGGGCTCCGGCGCCGCGCAGGGCGAACCGGGCAACTGCCTGATCAACCAGGCCTCCTGCAAGCCCGGTGACGGCACCGTGCCGACCCCGTCCGGCCGGCCGACCACCACCGCGACGGCCTCCCCGTCCGCCCCGGTCTCCGCCACCGCCTCGCCGTCGGCCCCGGCCTCGGCCACCGCGACGGCCACCGCGTCCGCCACGCCCACCGGCTGGCCGACCACCGGGGCGCCGAGCCCGACCGCCACGGCCACCACCGCGCCGACCACCCCGGCCCCGACGGCCACCGCGAGCGCCACCACCACGGCCGCCCCCACCACCCCGGCGCCCACCGCCACCGCGACCGGCACCCCCGCCCCGGCCGGCGGCGCCGGCTTCTCCCCGTTCGTCGACACCTCGCTCTACCCGCCCTACGACCTGGTCGCCACCGCCAAGGCCAGTGGCGTCAAGGACTTCAACCTGGCGTTCGTGGTCTCCGGCGGCGGCTGCACCCCGAAGTGGGGCGGCGTGAGCGACCTCGCCGCCGACGCGGTGGCCGCCCAGATCGGCGCCCTGCGCGCGATCGGCGGCGACGTCCGGGTCTCCTTCGGCGGTGCCAACGGCAGCGAGCCGGCCCTCGCCTGCACCTCGGCCGCCGACCTCGCCGCCGTCTACCAGAAGACCGTCGACGCCTACGGCCTCACGAAGATCGACTTCGACGTCGAGGGCGGCGCGATCGCCAACGCCGCGGCCAACACCCGCCGCGCCCAGGCCATCGTCCAGCTCCAGAAGAACGCCGCCGCCAAGGGCAAGGCCCTGGAGGTCTCCTTCACCCTCCCCGTGCTCCCCTCCGGCCTGACCCAGGAGGGCGTCAACCTGATCGCCGACGCCAAGAACAACGGCGTGGCGATCAGCGCGGTCAACGTCATGGCGATGGACTTCGGCGACGGCGTCGCCCCCAACCCGCAGGGCCAGATGGGCAAGTACGCCATCGCCGCGGCCACCGCCACCCAGGCCCAGGTGAAGAGCGTGCTCGGGCTCGACGACGCCGCCGCCTGGCGCAAGGTCGCCGTCACCCCGATGATCGGCGTCAACGACGTCGCCAGCGAGGTCTTCACCGTCGCCGACGCCAAGCAGCTCGCCGACTTCGCGAAGAGCAAGCACCTGGCCTGGCTGTCGATGTGGTCCGGCACCCGCGACAAGGCCTGCGAGGGCGGCGCCAAGCCCTACGCCGACGCCAGCTGCAGCTCGATCGTCCAGCAGCCGCTGGAGTTCACCCGGGCCCTCGGCGCCTACACCGGCTGACCCCCGCCCCACCGACTCCGGCCGTCCGTGCCCCGACCGCAACGGGGCACGGCCGGCCGGCACCATGTCCGGCCGGTCACGCTGCGTGACCGAATCGATCCGGGCCGGCCGCGGGGCATCGGGTATCGTCGCTGGTTGGCCGACCGGCGGACGGAGCGAAGAGTGACAGCGGTGCAAGACGAGCGCGGCATGGTGCCCAGCGCACCGGACCGGGCGCCCGCCCCCCTGTCGGACCGGCTGCGCACCGCCCTCGGCGCACCCCTGCGCGCCCTGCGCGAGGCCCCGCGCCGCCCGCTGCTGGCCGTCTCCGCGGTCGCGTTGTTCTCGCTGCTCGCCTACGCGGTGGTCCGCCACTTCGCGCACACCTCGATGGTGGACATGATCGTCTACCGGGCCGAGGGCGCCGCCGTCGCCAACGGCGAGGACCTCTACGGACTGCGCGTCACCCAGTGGAACCTGCCCGCCACCTACCCGCCGTTCGCCGCGATGCTGTTCGTGCCGACGACCTGGTTCCCGATCCCGTTCCTGAGGGTCGCGGTCACGCTCTGCAACCTCGGACTGCTGGCGCTCTTCGCCCACCTGTCCTTCAAACTGGTCGGCTGGCCACGCCGGGACCTGCGCGCGATCGGCGTGATCCTGGTCACCGGCGCCGGCGTCTGGCTCGAACCCGTCTACACCACGCTGCGCTACGGCCAGATCAACCTCGCCCTCGCCTGCCTCATCCTCTGGGACCTCACCCGCCCCGACGGGCGCCGCAGCAAGGGCGTCGCGATCGGCATCGCCGCCGGCATCAAGCTCACCCCCGGCCTGTTCGCGGTCTACCTGCTGCTCACCGGCCGGATCCGGGCCGCGCTCGTGGCCGGCGCGACCTTCGTCGGCACCTTCCTGCTCGGCGCGCTCGTCCTGCCCGACGCCACCTGGGGCTTCTGGACCAAGTACCTCTACGACTCCTCGCGGGTCGGCAAGACCGAGATCGTCGACAACCAGGCGCTCAGCGGCGCCGTCGCCCGGCTGCTGCACACCGCCGAACCGGGCACCGTCGCCACCCTGGCCGCCGCCGTCGTCGCGGTGGCCGGCCTCGGCGTGGCCGCCTGGGCCGCCCGCAGCGCGCGCTGGCTGTCGCGCTCCGAGGCCTGGGGCGTCTGCTGCACCGCCGTCACCGCCGTGCTGATCTCGCCGATCAGCTGGACCCACCACTGGGTCTGGTGCGTGCCGGTGCTCGTCCTGCTCGGTTGTGAGGCGGCGGTCGAACGGGCCCGTCCGGCCGCCGTCCGGAAGGTCCGCTGGCGGGCCGCCTTCGCGGCCGCACTGGTCGCCTTCCTGTCCTTCGCGATGTGGCTCGCCAAGCCGCAGGGCGCGCTGGTGCTGGAGCTGTCGCCGCTGCGTCAGATCCCGACCTCGGTCTACCCGCTCGTCGGGATCTGTTTCCTGCTGGCCGCCGCGCTACGCGTGCGCGCCCGGCGCCTGGCGGCCGGTGCGCCCGCGGCGGCGCTGCCCGGCCAGCGCGGCGGCGGACGGCCGGACTCCGCGCGCGAGCGTCAGCAGGCCCCCGCGGCCCGCTGATCCGTCAGGGCCGCCGGGGGCGGTGCGGCGCCTCACGCGAGCAGGGCGGCCAGCGAGCCGTCCATGTCCAGCGCGGCCATCTCGCTGCCCGGCGGCACCAGCCGGTGCGCCCGCTCCAGCCAGGCGGCCACCGCCGGCAGCGGCGCCTCCAGCAGCGCGTCCCCGGCCGGCGAGCTCAGCGCCAGGCAGAGCACGCTGCGCCGGCCCGAGCGGGTCGGCCAGATCCGCACGTCGCCCTGGCCGCAGGGCCGGAAGGTGCCCTCCACCAGCAGCTCGCGGGCGAACACCCAGGTCACCGGCGAGCCGGTGTCCAGGTGGAAGGTGATGTGCACGGCGTAGGGGTCGTGGCTGCCGTACGACAGCCGGGCCGGCACGGGGACGCTGTGCTCGGGGGAGAGCACCAGGTTGAGCTCCAGCTCGTGCTCGACCACGCTCGTCGGGCGCTCCATGATCGGTTCCTCTCTGCCTGCGGTTCGTGCCCGGGTGCGGGCCCTGTGACCTTGGAGAGCGCGACGGGGGAGCGCTCTTACACAGGTTTCCGGGAATTCCCGGGATTTCTTGCGAAGATCCGTCGGCGGGGGTGCGGGGAGTGGTGAACGTCGGACTTCGGGGGCGCGTGGTCGGGCGTACGCGCCGTCTTCCTTACCGTGGGCGGCCCTGGCCTGTCCGGTGAATGGCCAACTTCACGCCGTCCGTCCGCCGAGGTACTACCCTTTGTGACTGCCCGGCGACTGTCCGCCTCCTCGGCGGCACCCCTCGCGCGCCGGCGGCGGAGCCACCCGGGTCGCCCGTGCCACCGTCGCGCGCACCCTCGCCGGGCGCGCCGCATCGGCCTGCCAGGAAAGCGAGCCCCCATGACGGACCGGCCCTTCGCCGGCGGCAGCACGGACACGGCCGCCGGCCCCGCGCCGGGCTACTACCCCGACCCCTCCATCCCCGGCTACGTCCGCTACTGGGGCGGCTCGGCCTGGGTGCCCGGCACCAGCCGGCCCGCCCCGGCCGAGGGCGAGGTGCTCGAACCGCCCCGGTACGCGACCCGCCGCCCGGGGGTGGCGCCCGGCGGGGGCGGGGCGGGGCGGTACGTGCCGCCGCCGGTGGCGGTGGCCGCCGAGCCGGCGGGGGAGCCCGAGGGGCGGAGGACGCCGTCCGGCGGGGACAGCGGGCCGGTGTACCTGGACCAGACCGGGGGCGGGGCGTCGTTCACCTTCGTGGTGCCGGAGAACGGGCCGGTGTTCCGGCGCGGTGGGGAGCGGGCGCCTGCGGCGGGGGCCGGGCGGGCGTTCGAACGGGTGCCGGGGCCGGCGGCGGAGCCGGAGCCGGTGGCGGGCGCGGTGTTGCTGCCGGAGCCGTGCCCGGAGGCGGGGCCGGTGCCGGAGCCCGGACCGCGTCCGGGGCCCGAGCCGGCCGGGTGGCAGGCGGATCCCCGGGCGCAGCACGGGCTGGGCGAGCCGGGCGACGAGTCGCGCTGGGTGTCCTGGGGAGTGCTGCCGGAGGCGGCGGAGGGGCCGCCCGCCGAGGCGTCGCCCGTGCCCGGGCCGGCCGGCCCGCGGTCCGTCCCTGCTCCGGCCCCGGTGCCGGAGCAGGTGCCGTCGCCGTCGCCGTCGCCGCAAGCGCCTCCGGTGGAGGTGGAGGCGGAGGCCGGGGCGGACGCCGAACCCGTCCCGTCCGCCGCCCCCGCCCCCGCCCCCGCCCCCGCCCCCGCCCCCGCCCCCGCGCCCGCCGCCGTGCGGCCCCCCGCCCCCCGGCC
>NZ_JBHYUU010000075.1:0-35650 GCF_042749955.1 Kitasatospora sp. NPDC059462
GCCGCCCCGAGGCCGGCGCGCCCCCCCTCGCGGCCCCCCCCCGGCCCCGCACCGGCCACCACCCCCCGCCGGACGCCTCCGCGGCCCGGGCCTCCCAGGCCTGGCAGCTCCATCTCGCCACGACCGAAAGCGCGTTGGACTTCTTCGTGCTGTGCGACCCGGCCACCGGGGCCGGGCGCGACACGGCCCTCGGCGCCTGTTTGGACGCGCTCGCCGCGCACCGCCGGGCCCTGGGGCTGCCGGCCCTGAGCGTCGACGGCGAGGGCCTCGGCTCGCTGGCCCGGCTGCTGGGCAGCCCGGCCACGATCGTCCGGGCGTCGACGGCCGGCGACGGCGCCCCGGGCGAGGACTCCGACGGCGGGGAGGCGGTCCGCCGCCTGATGCTGGAGGTCGGTCCGGGCCGGCGCCGACGCGCCGTCCTGGTGCGGCACTGCCGGGAGCTGGCCGCCCGGGTGCTCGACGGGCCCGGCGCGGACGCCGCCGCGATCGACAGCTCGGCGCCGCTGGCCGGTCTCGGCTTCGACTCCATGCGCACCCTGGAGCTGCGCACCCGGCTGGAGCTGTCGCTCGGCGTGCCGCTGCCCGCCACGCTCGGCTGGCAGTACCCGACGCTGGACGCGCTGGTGCCCTTCCTCGCCGAGCGGATGGGCATCCCGCTGGAGGCCGCCGCCCCGGCCGGGACGAGCCGGCCCGCCGCGGCCCCGCCCACGGGCGTCCGGGAGACCTCCGGCGCCGGGGAGACCGCCGCCGCGCGGGAGGGCGCCGCCCCCGTCGACCTCGACGGGCTCTCGGAGAGCGAGCTCGAAGCGCTCCTCCTCGCCAAGACCGCGCAGTTCGACGCCGATGCCGATCCGACCGACCGGGGACAGGGACGATGACCACCAGCGACAGCACCACCCGGCCCGCCGCGCCCGACGACCGGTCCGCGTCCATGACGGCGATGAAGCGCGCCCTCCTGACGATGGAACGGATGCAGCAGCGGATCGACGCCCACGAGCGGGCGCGGACCGAGCCGATCGCCATCATCGGCGCCGGCTGCCGCTTCCCCGGCGGAGTGGGCGACCCGGACTCCTATTGGGACCTGCTCACCGCCGGCACCGACGCGATCGGCGAGATCCCGCCCGACCGCTGGGACGTCGAGGCGCTGTACGACGAGCGGCCGCGCACCCCCGGCAGGCACAGCACCCGCTGGGGCGGCTTCCTGGACCGGATCGACCGCTTCGACCACGAGTTCTTCGGCATCTCCCGCCGCGAGGCCGTCTCCATGGACCCGCAGCAGCGCCTGGTGCTGGAGGTCGCCTGGGAGGCCCTGGAGGACGCCGGGCAGGCTCCGCACGCGCTGGCCGGCAGCCGCACCGGGGTGTTCCTCGGCATCTGCAGCAACGACTACGCCGGGCTGCTGTTCCGCGAGCCCGCCGACATCACCGCCCACGCCAGCACCGGCGTCGCCCACAGCATCGCCAGCGGCCGGCTCTCCTACCTGCTGGACCTGCGCGGCCCGAGCGTCTCGGTGGACACCGCCTGCTCCTCCTCGCTGGTCGCCGTGCACCAGGCCTGCCAGAACCTGCGCCTGGGCGAGTGCGACCTGGCGATGGCCGGCGGGGTCAACGCGGTGGTCTCCCCCGACGCGGCGATCTCCTTCTCGCAGTTCCCGGAGATGCTCGCCGACGACGGCCGCTGCAAGACCTTCGACGCGGCGGCCAACGGCTTCGTCCGCAGCGAGGGCTGCGGCGTGGTGGTGCTCAAGCGGCTCTCCGACGCCGAGCGCGACGGCGACCGGGTGCTCGCGGTGATCCGCGGCTCGGCCGTCAACCAGGACGGCCGCAGCTCCGGGCTGACCGCGCCGAACGGCGCGGCCCAGCGCGAGGTGTTCCGCCACGCCCTGGCCGCGGCCGGGGTGGGCCCGGACCGGCTCGGGTACATCGAGACGCACGGCGCCGGCACCAAGCTGGGCGACCCGATCGAGGTGGCGGCGCTGGCCGAGGTCTACGGCCGCGAGGAGGGCGAGCCGCTCTACCTGGGCGCGGTGAAGACCAACCTCGGCCATCTGGAGGCGGCCGCCGGGATCGCCGGGCTGATCAAGGCCGCGCTCTGCGTGGAGCGCGGGCTGATCCCGGCGAACCTGCACTTCGGCGAGCTGAACCCGCACATCTCCTTCGACGGGACCACCTTCGCCGTGCCGACCGCGCTCACCCCGTGGCCGGCCGCGGCGGGGCCCCGGACGGCGGGCGTGAGCAGCTTCGGCTTCAGCGGCACCAATGCCCACCTGATCGTGGAGCAGGCGCCCGAGCGCCCGGCGGCGGAGCCGGACGGCGCCCGCCCGCTGTCCGTGCTGGCCCTGTCGGCGAAGAGCGGCGGCGCGCTGCTCAAGCTCGCCCGCCGCTACCAGGACCGGCTGGCGACGGCCGGGCCGCTGGACGCGCCCGACGTCTGCTTCTCCGCCAACACCGGCCGCTCGCACTTCCCGCACCGGCTCGCCGCGGTGGGCTCCTGCGCCGGGGAACTCGCCGACCGGCTGGCGGACTTCGTGCGCGACGACGCCGGGGAGGGCCTGCTGCTGGGCACCGCCCGGGACGGCGGGCCGGGCACGGCCGCCGAGCCGGTCTTCCTGTTCACCGGCCAGGGCCCGCAACGCGCCGGAATGGCCCGGCAGTTGTTCGAGACCCAGCCGTCCTTCCGGCGCACCCTGGAGCAGTGCGACGAGATCCTGCGGGACGTCCTGCCGGCGCCGCTGCTCTCCGCCGTGTACCCGGCCTCGGAGGCGGACGGCGAGCTGATCAACACCATGGAGTTCGCCCAGCCCGGCCTGTTCGCCGTGGAGTACGCGCTGGCCGAGCTGTGGCGCTCGTGGGGCGTGGAGCCGGCCGCGGTGGTCGGGCACAGCCTCGGCGAGTACACCGCGGCCTGCTTCGCCGGCGCGATGCCGCTGGAGGACGGCCTGCGGCTGGTCGCCGAGCGCGGCCGGCTGCTCCAGCGGCTCGCCGACGCCGGGGCGATGGCCGCCGTCTCCGCCCCGGTGGAGGAGGTCGCCGCGGAGGTCGCCCGCCATGACACCGCGCTGGTGGCGGTGGCCGCGGTCAACGGCCCGGCGAACACCACCGTCTCCGGGGTGCGCGAGGTCGTCGACGCGATCTGCGAGGTGTTCACCGCGCGCGGCGCCGAGGTGCGCCGGCTGCGGATCTCCACCTCCTCGCACTCCCCGCTGGTCGAGCCGGTGCTGGAGCCGCTGCGGACGGCGCTGGAGAAGGTCGCCTTCGGTGCCCCGCGGCTGCCGCTGGTGTCCAACCTGACCGGCCGGCTCTGGCCGTGGGACCGGCCGCTGGACACCGACTACTGGCTGGGCCACGCCCGGCAGCCGGTGCTCTTCGCCGACGGGGTGCGCTCGCTGTACGAGCTGGGCTACCGCACCTTCCTGGAGGTCGGCCCGGCGCCGACCCTGCTGGGCCTGGTCCGCGAGGTGCTGACCGGTGACGACGTGCTGATGCTGCCCAGCCTGCGGCCCAAGTTCGACGACTGGGAGGTCCTGCTGGGCAGCCTCGGGCGGCTGTACGTCGAGGGGGCCGAGGTCGACTGGGCCGGGTTCGACCGCGACTACGCGCGGGCCCGCACCCCGCTGCCGCACTACCCGTTCGCCGCCACCCGCTGCTGGCACGAGCCGAGCGGCGAGGTCACCGAGGTCCGTGCGCCCCGGCCCGGCCGTCCGGACCGCGCGGACCGGACGGTCCGCCGGTCCCCCGCGCCCCGCACCGCCGACCGCCCCCGGCGCGAGCAGCCGGCGCCGCCGCCCGGGGCGCCCGGCCGGGCCGCGGCCGGCGCGCTGCCCACCGCCGAGGAGCTGGCGCGGGTCCCCGCCGAACGGCGCGTGGAGACCCTGGTGGCGGGGCTGACCGCCGGGGTGCGCACCGCCCTGGGCTCGCGCGCGGCCGCCGTGGACCCCGACGCGCCGCTGTCCGCCCTCGGGCTGGACTCGCTGATGGCCGTGGAGCTGCGCAACGAGATCCAGGCCCGGCTGGGCGTCAAGGTGACCGTGGCCGACTTCCTCAAGGGCGCGACCGTGCGGAGCCTGGCCGGGCAGGTGGTCGGCGAGCTGGCCGCCGCCCCGGGCCCGGAGCGGGCGGAGGACAGCGCGCCGATCCGCCGGGCGGCCCGCGCGGGCGACCGCGACGCCGAACTGCTCGCCCTGCTGGACCAGGTCACCGGGGAGACGGAGCGTTCCGATGGCTGAGACGGCGGAGACCACGGGGCCGGGCGAGCTCGACCGGCGGCTGGCCGCCCTGACCCCGGAGCAGCGGGCCCGCCTGGAGCAGTTGCTCGCCGAGAGGCGGAACGCGGCCCCCGCCGAGGACGTCTTCCCGCTCTCGGTGTTCCAGCAGGGCATGTGGTTCCTGGAGCAGGTCCGCCCCGCCAACCCGGCGTACGTGGTGCCGGGCGCGGTGCGGGTGCGCGGCCCGGTGGACGCCGGGGTGCTGCGCGCGGCGTTCGCCGAGGTGGTCCGCCGGCACGAGGCGCTGCGCACCGGCTTCGGCCTGCGCGAGGGCCGCCCGGTCCAGCTGGTGCGGCCGGCGGCGGCGCCGGAGCTGCCGGAGATCGACCTGCGGGACGCCGGGCTGAGCGCGGCCGAACTGGACGAGCGGATCACCGCGGTGGCGGTCGGCGAGCCGTTCGACCTGGAGACCGGGCCGCCGGTGCGGCTGACCCTGCTGCGCACCGGCGAGGACGAGTCGGTGCTCGCCCTGGCGCTGCACCACCTGGTCTCGGACCGCTGGTCGTTCTGGGTGCTGCTGTCCGAACTCGCCGCGCTGTACGCGGCGTTCACCGAGGGCCGGCCCTCGCCGCTGCCGGAGCTGCCGGTGCAGTACGCGGACTTCGCCGTCTGGCAGCGCGAGCAGCAGGAACGGGGCCGCTGGGACGGGCAGCTGGCGTACTGGCGGGAGCGGCTGGCCGGGGCGCCGGCCGCGCTGGAGCTGCCGACGGACCGGCCGCGGCCCGCCGTGCAGGGCTTCCACGGCGGCGCGCTGCCGTTCGAGCTGCCCGAGCCGCTGATGCGGGAGCTGGCCGCGTTCGCCCACCGGCGCGGCGCGACCACCTACATGGCGCTGCTGGCCGTCTTCACCGTGCTGCTCGCCCGCTGGAGCCGGCAGCGCGACGTGGTGGTGGGCGTGCCCACGGCGGTCCGGGACCGGCCCGAACTGGAGCCGCTGATCGGCTACTTCGTCAACACCCTGCCGATCCGCACCGAGCTGCACGGCGAGCCGACGTTCGGTGAGGTGCTGGAGCGGGTCCGCGCCGCCTGCCTGGGGGCCTACGAGCACCAGGAGGTGCCGTTCGAGCTGGTGGTCGGGGAGCTGGGCACCGCCCGCGACCTCAGCCGCCCGCCGGTGTACCAGGTGAGCTTCGCCTACGGCCGGGAGGCGGTGCCGGACCTCACCCTGGGCGGTGCGCGGCTGGAGCAGGTACTGGTGCGCAGCGGCGGCGCCCGCTTCGACCTGGAGCTCCAGGCCTTCGACCGGGACGGCGGGCTGAGCGGCTGGTTCGAGTACGACCGCGACCTGTTCGACGAGTCCACGGTCGTCCGGCTGGCCGCGCACTTCCGCCGGATCGCCGAGCAGGCGGTGGCGGCGCCGGACCGGCCGGTGGACGAGCTGGAGCTGCTGACGGAGCGCGAACGGCGGCTCGTCGTCGAGGAGTTCAATGCCACCGCGCGGCAGTGGCCGGCCGCGGAGGGCTGGATCCACCAGGCCTTCGAGGAGCGCGCGCGGCTGCACCCGCAGGCGGAGGCGCTGCGCTTCGAGGGGCGGTCGGTCGGCTACCGGGAGCTGGACCGGCGGGCCAACCGGCTGGCGCACCGGCTGCGCGGGCTCGGCGTGGGCCGGGACGTCGTGGTCGGCGTCGGGATGGAGCGCTCGCCCGAGCTGGTGGTGGCGCTGCTGGCGGTGCTCAAGGCGGGCGGCGCGTACCTGCCGCTGGACCCGGAGCTGCCGGCCGCCCGGCTGGAGCACATGGTGCGCGACGCCCGGGTGCCGGTGCTGCTCACCCAGCGCCGGGTGCTCGGGCGGCTGCCCGAGGCCGGGGCCGAGGTGCTGTGCGTCGAGGAGTTCGAGGCCGCGCCGGGCGACGCCCCGGACACCGCCCCGGACGTCGAGGTGGGCGGCGAGGACCTCGCCTACGTCATCTACACCTCGGGCTCCACCGGCCTGCCCAAGGGCGTGATGAACGTGCACGCGGCGATTCGCAACCGGCTGCTGTGGATGCAGGACGCCTACCGGCTGGACGCGGACGACCGGGTGCTGCAGAAGACGCCGTTCTCCTTCGACGTCTCGGTGTGGGAGTTCTTCTGGCCGCTGGCCGCCGGGGCGACGCTCGTGCTGGCCCGCCCGGAGGGCCACCGGGACCCGGGCTACCTGTCCCGGACGATCCGGGCGGAGCGGATCACGACGGTGCACTTCGTGCCGTCCATGCTGCAGGCCTTCCTCCAGGAGCCGGTGGAGGAGTGCACCAGCCTGCGCCGGGTGGTGTGCAGCGGCGAGGCGCTGCCGCGCGACCTCCAGGACCGGTTCCTGGCCCGCAGCGGGGCCCGGCTGTACAACCTGTACGGCCCGACCGAGGCGGCCATCGACGTCACCCACTGGACCTGCCGTGCGGACGGCGACCCGCGCCGCCCGGTGCCCATCGGCCGGCCGATCGCCAACACCCGGATCCACGTGCTGGACGGGGCGCTGCGCCCGGTGCCGGTCGGGGTGCCCGGGGAACTGCACATCGGCGGCCGGGGCCTGGCCCGCGGCTATCTGAACCGCCCGGAGCTGACCGCCGAGCGTTTCGTGCCGGACCCGTTCGACCCGGACCCGGCGGCCCGGCTGTACCGGACCGGGGACCTCGCGCGGTTCCGCGAGGACGGCGCGGTGGAGTTCCTGGGACGCCTGGACCACCAGGTGAAGCTGCGCGGCCTGCGGATCGAGCTGGGCGAGATCGAGGCGGTGCTGACCGCGCCCCCCGGGGTGCGCGAGGCGGTGGTGACGGCCCGGGAGCACCGGGCCGGGGACGTCCGGCTGGTCGCCCATCTGACGGCGGCCGACGGCGCCGCGGCGCCGGGGCCCGCCGAGCTGGCGGCCCATCTGCGCGGGCAGCTGCCCGGGTACATGGTGCCCGCCGCGTTCGCGGTGCTGGACGCCCTGCCGCTCACCCCGAGCGGCAAGGTGGACCGCGCCGCGCTGCCGGAACCGGAGCCGGAGGGCGGACGGGCGCAGGAGCCGTTCGCCGCGCCCGGGGCCGGCCTGGAACGCACGCTTGCCGGGCTCTGGCGCAAGGTGCTGGGGATCGAGCGGGTCGGCGCCCACGACAACTTCTTCGACCTCGGCGGGCACTCCCTGCTGATGGCCGAGCTGCGTTCGCTGCTCGCCTCGGACACCGGGCACCTGGTCTCGATGGTCGAGCTGTTCCAGCACCCGACGGTGGCCTCGCTGGCCGCCCACCTGAACCGGTCCGAGGGGGAGCCGTCCGCGGCCCCCGGACCGGACGCGCGCGAACGCGCGGAACACCGACGCCGGGCCGGTGCCCGGCGGCAACAGGCGGCCGCGCGCCGCGCCCGTTCCTGAGGGACCGATGTGAGAGGGCGACAGGAGACCCCGATGCCGGAGATGTCCGAAGAACTCGACCAGATCGCCATCGTCGGCATGGCCGGCCGCTTCCCCGGCGCCCCCGACGTCGACGCGTTCTGGAGGAACCTGGAGGAGGGCCGCGAGTCGATCGCCGTGCTCTCCGAGGAGGAGCTGCGCGCCTCCGGGGTGGACCCCGGGGTGTCGGGCCGTGACGGCTACGTGCCGGCCAAGGGCGTGCTGGAGGGCGCCGACCGCTTCGACGCGGCCTTCTTCGGCTACAACCCGCGCGAGGCCGAGATCATGGACCCGCAGCACCGGGTGTTCCTGGAGTGCGCGTGGGAGGCCCTGGAGTCCGCGGGGTGCGTGCCGGAGGCGTTCGAGGGCCGGATCGGCGTGTTCGCCGGCGCCGGTCTGAACACCTACCTGCTGCACAACGTGACGGCCAACCGGCGGGTCTTCGACTCGGCGGGCCCGTACCAGACGATGCTCGCCTCGGACAAGGACTTCCTCGCCACCCGGGTCGCCTACAAGCTCGGCCTCACCGGCCCGGCGCTGAGCGTGCAGACCGCCTGTTCCACCTCGCTCACCGCGATCCACCTGGCCTGCCAGAGCCTGCTCAACGGCGAGTGCGACCTCGCGCTGGCCGGCGGCGTCTCGATCGGCTCGCCGCTGGAGCAGGGCTACCAGTACGAGCCGGGCGGCATCCTCTCCCCCGACGGCCACTGCCGTCCGTTCGACGCGTCGGCCGGCGGGACGGTGCCGGGCAACGGCGCCGGCGTCGTGGTGCTGCGCCGGCTGGCCGACGCCCGCCGTGACGGCGACACCGTGGACGCGGTGGTGCTCGGCTCGGCCGTCAACAACGACGGCTCGCTGAAGGCCGGGTACACCGCGCCCAGCGTGGACGGGCAGGCCACGGTGATCGCCGAGGCGCTGGCGGTGGCCGGGGTGGAGGCCGGCTCGGTCGGCTACGTGGAGACGCACGGCACCGGCACCGCGCTCGGCGACCCGATCGAGATCGCCGCGCTCACCCGGGCGTTCCGGGAGTCCACGGAGGAGACCGGCTTCTGCGCGATCGGCTCGGTGAAGAGCAACATCGGCCACCTGGACGCCGCCGCCGGGGTCGCCGCGCTGATCAAGGCGGTGCTCGCGCTGCGCCGGGAGGCGATCCCGCCGTCGCTGCACTTCACCAAGCCCAACCCCGAACTCGACCTGGAGTCCGGCCCGTTCTTCGTCAACGACCGGCTGCGGCCGTGGCCCCGGGGCGGCGCGCCGCGCCGGGCCGGGGTCAGCTCGTTCGGCATCGGCGGCACCAATGTGCACCTGGTGCTGGAGGAGGGCCCGGCCCCCGAACCCGCCCCGGCCGCCGAGCCCGCCCCGGCCGCCGGGCCGGACGGCGCGCCGGTCGTGCTGCCGCTGTCCGGGCGGACGCCGGAGGCCCTCGCGCAGGGCGCCCGCCGGCTCGCCGACCACCTGGAGGCCCACCCGGCGACGGCGCCGGCCGACCTCGCCCACACCCTGGCCCACCACCGCCGCGCCTTCGCCCGGCGCCGCGCGGTGGCCGGCCGCGACCTGGCGGAGATCGTCGCCGCGCTGCGCGCCGTGACCGCCGCCGGCACCGCCGAGGCCGCCGAGCGGGCCCGGGTCGCCTTCCTCTTCCCCGGCCAGGGCACCCAGTACGTCGACATGGCCCGCGGCCTGTACCGCCACGAGCCGGTGTTCACCGCCGAACTCGACCGCGCCGCCGAGCTGTTCGCCGCCGAGCTGGGCGAGGACCCGCGCGCGCTGCTGTTCCCCGCGCCCGGGCGGGCCGAGGCGGCCGAGGAGCGGCTGACCCGCACCGAGTTCGCCCAGCCCGCGCTGTTCCTGGTCGAGTACGCGCTGGCCCGCCACTGGGAGTCCCTGGGCGTGCGGCCGGGCGCCATGGCCGGTCACAGCGTCGGCGAGTACGTCGCCGCCTGCCTGGCCGGCGTGTTCTCGCTGGAGGACGCGGTGCGTCTGGTGGCCGCCCGGGGCCGGCTGGTCCAGGCGATGCCCGCCGGGTCCATGCTCACCGTGTTCCTCGCCGAGCGCGAGCTCGCGCCGTGGCTGGACGCCGACCCCGGCCTCGCCGTGGCGGCGGTCAACTCCAGCGAGCTGAGCGCGGTCTCCGGCCCGGCCGGGGCGGTGGACGCCCTGGAGCGCCGGCTCAAGGCCGCCGGCGTCGCCTGCCGCCGGCTGCACACCTCGCACGCCTTCCACTCCGCCGCCATGGACGGCGCGGTCGGCCCGCTGGTCGAGGCGGTCCGCGGGGTGCGGCTGAGCCCGCCGCGGATCCCGTTCTGCTCCAACGTCACCGGCACCTGGATCACCGACGAGGAGGCGACCAGCCCGGAGTACTGGGGCCGCCACCTGCGCGAGCCGGTCCGGTTCGCCGACGCGGCCGCGCTGCTGCTGGCCGATCCGTCCTGGGTGCTGCTGGAGGTCGGGCCGGGCCACACCCTCGGCGACTTCGTCCGCCGCCACCACGCCTGGCAGGAGGGCCGCACGGTGGCCGGCTCGCTGCGCCACCCGCAGGAGCGGGAGGACGACCGGGTCCGGCTGGCGCAGGCGCTGGGCGCGCTGTGGAGCGCCGGGGCGCCCGTCGACCCCGCCGCCCTCGCCCCGGCCGGGGGCCGGGTGCTGCGACTGCCCGGCTACGCCTTCCAGCGCGAGCGCTACTGGGTCGACCCGGACCCCGGCACCGCCGCCGCACCGGAGCGCCCGGCCGGACCGGTGCCGCTGGAGGACTGGTTCCGCACGCCCGGCTGGAAGCGCCTCGCCCCGGCCGCCGCCCGGCCCGGCCGGGACGGCGAGCCGCTGTGGGTGGTGCTCGGCGACGGCACCGCCCTCGGCGCCGCGCTCGCCGACCGGCTGGCCGGCGCGGGCGCGCCCGTGGTCCGGGTCGCCGTCGACGACGGCTCCGCCCGCACCGACGGCCTGCGCGTCCCCGGCCCGCACCGCCTGGGCGAGCACGCCTGGACGCTGGACCCGGCCGACCGCGCGCAGCTCGCCGGACTGCTCGGCTCGCTGGACCTCGGGGACGCCACGGCCCTGCGGCTGGTGCACGCCTTCAGCCTCGGTGACGACCCGTCCGAGGACGCCGCCGTCGACGAGGACCGGCTGGCCGCGGCCCGCCGGCTCGGCCTGGACAGCCTGAGCGCCCTCGCCCAGGCCGTCGGGGACGTCCGGCCCGCCGTCCCGGTCACCGTCGACGTGCTCTGCCGCGGCGTGCACGCCGTCACCGGCGAGGAGGCGCTGCGCCCCGAGCAGGCCCTGCTGGCCGGTCCGTGCACCGTCCTGCCGCAGGAGCTGCCGGACACCGTCTGCCGGCTGCTGGACCTCACCGGCACCGACCCCGGCGACCCCGGCCGGGAGGCGGTGGGCGCCGTGCACGCGCTGCTGCTGCGCGAGCCCGCGGAGCGCGACCTCGCCCTGCGCGGGCGGCACTGGTGGGTCCGTGACTTCGACGCCCTGCCGCTGGCCGCCGACGACCGGCCGGCCGGCGGCCCGGCGCAGCTGCGCGACGGCGGCGTCTACCTGGTCACCGGCGGGCTCGGCGGCGTCGGCCTGGCCCTCGCCGAGCAGCTGGCCGAGGGCGCGGCCTCCCCCGTCCTCGCGCTGCTCGGGCGCTCCGGCTTCCCCGCCGAGGACGCTTGGCCGGCCTGGCTGGAGGCGCACGGTGAGCAGGACCCGACCAGCGTCCGGATCCGCCGGCTGACCCGGCTGCGCGAGCGCGGCGCCAGGGTCACGGTGCTGCGCGCCGATGTCACCGACGAGCCGCAGCTCGCCGCCCGGCTGACCGAACTGCGCGAGCGGTTCGGCCCGTTGAACGGCGTGGTGCACGCCGCCGGGGCGCCGTCGGCCGGGATGCTGGCGCGCCGCACCCCGGCGGAGGCCGACGGCGTGCTGGGGGCGAAGACCCTCGGCACCCTGCTGCTGGACCGGCTCTGCGCGGACGACCCGCTGGACTTCCTGCTGCTCTGCTCCTCGGTCAGCGCCGTCCTCGG
Source organism: Kitasatospora sp. NPDC059462 (assembly GCF_042749955.1). Lineage (NCBI taxonomy): Bacteria > Bacillati > Actinomycetota > Actinomycetes > Kitasatosporales > Streptomycetaceae > Kitasatospora > Kitasatospora sp. NPDC059462. The sequence goes on from NZ_JBHYUU010000075.1 coordinate 11,621, forward strand.
CGGCCCCGGCCAGAGCGACTACGGCGCGGCCAACGCCTTCCTGGACGCCTACGCCCAGTGGCGGCGCCGCCAGGGCCGGCCGGTGACCTCGCTCGGCTGGGGCACCTGGGAGGGCGTCGGCATGGCCGCCGGGCTCACCGCCAGGACCGGCGCGGCCGGCGAGGAGACCGGGCACCCGCTGCTGCGGCCGGTGCGGTCCGAGGGGACCACCCGGGTCTACGAGACGGTGCTGTCCACCGCGGACAGCTGGATCGTCGACGACCACCGGCTGATGGGCCACGGGCTGGTGCCGGGCACCGCCTACCTGGAGCTGGTCCGCGCCGCGCTCGCCGGACAGGCCGGCGAGCGCGACATCGAGCTGCACGACGTGCTGTTCATGACGCCGGTGATCGTCCCCGACGGGCAGACCCGGACGGTGTACACCACCGTCGAGGAGCACGAGGGCCGCACCCGGTTCACCGTCCGCAGCCGCCCCGGCGAGGGCGCGCCCTGGCGCGAGCACGCCGTCGGCTCGGCGTCGTTCCACGAGCGCGGCCCGGACACGGTGCGCGACCTGGCCGAGGTGGAGGCCCGCTGCGAGGTGACCGAGGTCCTGGAGACCGAGGAGGAGATCCGCCGCCGGCTGGGGGTGGAGCGCTTCGAGGAGGGCGGCGGCCCGCTGCAGTTCTGGTTCGGGCCGCGCTGGCAGGTGCTGGAGACCATCCGCACCGGCGGCCGGCGGATGCTCGCCACCCTGCGGCTGGACGACGCCTTCCTCGCCGACCTGGACGCCTACCCGCTGCACCCGGCGCTGCTCGACATGGCCGGCGGCGTGTTCCGGCTGCACGCCGAGGACCCGTACTACCTGCCGCTGACCTACCGGAGCCTGCGGATCCTGCACCCGCTGACCGGCACCGTGCACGTCTCGGTGGAGATCAGGCACCCCGCCGGGTCGACCGGCGAGACCCTCAGCTGCGACCTCGAACTGCTCGACCCGGACGGCCGGCTGCTGGTCCGGGTGGGCGACTTCACGGTCAAGCGGATCAACGACGTCGACGCCCTGCTGGAGCAGATCGCGCAGACCGTCGCCGAGGCCGAGGCCGCCGGCGGGTCCACCGCGGCGGCCGGGGACGGCGGGGACGCCGGGGACGCCGGGACCGGCGCGCGGCCCGCGGCCGCCGGGGCGCTCGCCGCGCTCGGCGAGGGCTTCACCGAGGAGGACGGCCGGGCGGCCTTCGCCCGGGTGCTGGCGCAGCCCGACCTCCCGGCCCACCTGGTGGTCACCCCGCAGGACTTCGGGGCGCTGCGCCGGCTGGCCCGCTCGATCACCCCGGCGCTGCTGGCCCGGGAGCTGGAGCAGCTGGCGCCGCTCGGCGGCAGCCACCCGCGCCCGGACCTGGCGACCCCGTTCGTGGCGCCCGCCACCGAGCAGGAGGAGGCGGTCGCGGCGCTCTGGCGGGAGGTGCTGGGCGTCGAGGAGGTCGGCGTGAACGACGACTTCTTCGCCCTGGGCGGCCACTCGCTGGCCGCCGTGCAGATCAACACTCGGATCCAGGGCCGCTTCGGGACCGAGCTCGACCTGCGGGACTTCTTCCAGTCCCCCACCGTCGCGCACACCGTCCGGCTGCTGGCCGGGGGCGGCGGCGGGGACGCCGAGGACGCCATCGAGGCGATCAGCCGTGACGCCTCCGTCGAACTCGACGGCCTCGGCACCCTCGACGGCGAGGACGGCCCGCACGGCCCCGACGGCCCCGACGGCCCGGACGCGCTCGGCGACCTCGACCTCGACGACCTCGACGGCCTGTCGGACGACGAGGTGGAGGCCCGGCTGCAGGCCCTGCTGGCCGAGGAGTCCGCCGAGCAGGGGGACCAGGAATGAGCACCCGCGACACACACGAGGACGGACGCGCGATGACCACCCCCGACCCGGCGACCCTGTCCGCCGCCGAGAAGCGGGCCCTGCTCGCCGAGCGCCTGCGCCGCAAGCAGGCCGCCGCCCAGCCCCGCCGGCACCGGTTCCCGGCCTCCTTCCCGCAGCAGCGGATGTGGTTCCTGGACCAGCTGACGCCCGGTGACACCGCCTACAACGTCTGCGGCGCCACCCGGATCCGCGGCCCGCTCGACCTGGAGCTGTGGCGGCGCGCCGTCTCCGCGATCGCCCGCCGCCACGAGGCGCTGCGCACCACCTTCCGCGCGGTGGACGGCGAGCCGGTGCAGGTGGTCACCGAGGGCGCCGAGCCGGAGTTCGCCGTCGTCGCCTGCGAGCACCTGGCCGGCCCGGACGGCGAGGAGGGCATCAAGGCGCTGGCCCGGGAGGAGTTCGCCCGTCCCTTCGACCTCGCCACCGGCCCGCTGGTGCGGATGCGCTTCCTGCGGCTGGCCGCCGACGAGCACGTCCTGCTGCTGACCATCCACCACATCGCCGGTGACCTCTGGTCCACCTCGGTGTTCCTGGACGAGCTGGTCACCCTCTACGGCGGGTACGCCTCCGGCACCGAGGCCGTGCTGCCCGCGCTGCCGATCCAGTACGCCGACTACGCGGTGTGGCAGCGCAAGCGGCTGGACGGCGACGGCGCGGCGGGCGACCTCGCCTACTGGACCGCGGCCCTCGCCGGCGCCCCGGCCGCCCTGGAGCTGCCCACCGACCGGCCGCGGCCCGCCGTGCGCACCACCCGCGGCGGCTCGCGCCCGTTCGCGCTGTCCGCGCCGGTCATGGACCGGGTGCGGGAGTTCAGCCGGGCCGAGGGGGTCACCCCGTTCATGACGCTGCTCGCGGCCTTCCAGGTGCTGCTGCACCGCTACACCCGGGAGGAGGACGTCGTCGTCGGCGTGCCGGTCGCCAACCGGGGGCGCCCCGAGGTCGAGCGGCTGATCGGCTACTTCGCCAACATGCTGGCGCTGCGCACCGACCTGTCGGGCGCACCGTCCTTCCGGGAGCTGCTGGCCCGGGTGCGGCCGGCCTGCCTGGGCGCCTTCGCCCACCAGGAGCTGCCGTTCGAGCGGCTGGTCGAGGAGCTGCACCCGCAGCGCGACCTCTCCCGCACCCCGGTCTTCCAGGTCTCCTTCGTCTTCCAGAACATCGCGATGCCCTCCTTCGACGTGGCGGGCCTGCACCTGGAGCCGATGGAGGTGGAGAGCGACACCGCCCGCTTCGACCTGGAGCTCCAGGTCTTCGACCGCCCGGAGGGCCTGAGCGGCCGCTTCGAGTACAACAGCGACCTGTTCGAGGCGGCCACCGTCGACCAGCTGGCCGGCCATCTGCGGCTGCTGGTCGAGCAGGTGCTCGCCGACCCGGACCGTCCGATCGGCGAGGTGCCGCTGCTCGCGCCCGACGAGGAGCGGGCGCTGCGCGAGCGGGGCAACGACACCCGCCGGCAGTGGCCCGACCGGGGCCCGGTCCACCACCGCTTCGCCGAGCGGGCCGCCCGCACCCCCGACGCCGAGGCGGTGCGCTGCGGCGCCGAGGCCCTGACCTACGCCGAACTCGACGACCGCTCCGCCCGGCTGGCCCACCGGCTGCGCCGGCACGGCGTCGGCCGCGACGTCCTGGTCGGCGTCTGCACCGAGCGCTCGGTCGACCTGGTGGTGGCGCTGCTGGCGGTGCTCAGGGCGGGCGGCGCCTTCGTCCCGCTGGACCCGGAGTTCCCGCCGGAACGGATCGCCTTCATGCTCGCCGACTCCGGGCTGCCGGTGCTGCTCACCCAGCGCCCGGTGGCCGGGCGGCTGCCCGCCGGCGGCGCCGAGGTGCTCTGCCTGGACGAGCTGCGCGAGGAGCTCGCCACCGAGCCGGCCGGCGACCCCGGCGCCCCGGTGGACGAGGACGACCTCGCCTACGTGATCTACACCTCCGGCTCCACCGGGCGGCCGAAGGGCGTGCAGGTCCCGCACCGGGCGCTGACCAACTTCCTGCACGCGATGGGCGAGCGGCCCGGCCTGGCGGCGGACGACACCCTGCTCGCGGTCACCACGCACTCCTTCGACATCTCGCTGCTGGAGCTGCTGCTGCCGCTGGTGCGGGGCGCCCGGGTGGTGGTCGCCGAGCGTTCCTCGGCCGCCGACGGCGAGCGGCTGTCGCGGCTGCTGGCCGCCTCCGGGGCGAGCGTCATGCAGGCCACCCCGTCCACCTGGCGGATGCTGCTGGACGCGGGCTGGCGGGGCGCGCCTGGCCTGAAGGTGCTGGCCGGCGGCGAGGCGCTGCCCGAGGACCTCGCCCGGCGGCTGCTGGCCGGCGGCGTGGAGCTGTGGAACATGTACGGGCCGACCGAGACCACCATCTGGTCGGCGGTGGCCGAGGTGGGCGAGGGCCCGGTCTCGATCGGCGCGCCGATCGCCAACACCGAGCTGCACGTGCTGGACGAGCGCGGCCGGCTGGTGCCGCCCGGGGTGCCCGGGGAGCTGACCATCGGCGGTGCCGGGCTGGCCCGGGGCTACCTGGGCCGGCCGGAGCTGACGGCCGAGCGGTTCGTCCGGCACCCCTTCGACCCGGACCCGGCGGCCCGGCTGTACCGCACCGGGGACCTGGTGCGCCGCCGCCGCGACGGCGGCATCGACTTCCTGGGGCGGCTGGACCACCAGGTGAAGCTGCGCGGCTTCCGGATCGAGCTGGGCGAGATCGAGAGCGAACTGGCCGCCCACCCGGAGGTCGGCCACGCAGTGGTGACGGTCCGTGAGGACGTTCCCGGCGACCAGCGGCTGGTGGCGTACGTGGTGCCGGCCGCGGACGGCGGCACCGCTGCGGCCCCGGAGTGGCCCGACCAGGTCGACGAGTGGCGCCGGATCTGGGACACCGCCTACGACGAGCCGGAGGACGCCCCGGCGCCCGACGCGGCCCCGATCCCCGGCGAGGACCTGCGCGGCTGGAACAGCAGCTACACCGGCGAGCCGATCCCGGCCGCCGAGATGCGCGAGTGGGCCGACCGCACCGCCGAGCGGGTGCTCGCCCTGCGCCCGCGCTCGGTGCTGGAGATCGGCTGCGGCACCGGTCTGATCCTCCAGCGGGTCGCCCCGCACACCGAGCGCTACTGGGGCACCGACATCTCGCAGGTCGCCCTGGACGGCCTGCGCCCGGTGGTCGACGCCGCCGCCGGGGCCTTCGGCGAGGTCGCCCTGCACGCCTGCCCGGCCGACCGGCTGGACCGGCTGGACCGGCTGCCCGAGCGGCTCTTCGACGTCATCGTGCTCAACTCGGTGGTCCAGTACTTCCCCGACGAGCGCTACCTGCTGCGGGTCGTCGAGGGCGCGCTGAGCCGGCTCGCCCCGGGCGGCTCGCTGTTCCTCGGCGACATCCGCAGCCTGCCGCTGCTGAGCGCCTTCCACCTCTCGGTGCAGCTGGCGCACGCCGAACCCGGCCTGCCCGGCGCCGAGTTGCTCGCCCGGGTGCGCCGCCGGGTGGAGGAGGACGAGGAGCTGGTCTTCGACCCCGGGCTGTTCACCGCCCTGCCGCGGCGCTTCCCGGCGATCGGCGAGGTCCGGGTGCTGCCCAAGCGGGCCGCCGCCGCCAACGAGCTGAACCGCTTCCGCTACGACGTCGTGCTCACCACCGGCGGTCCCGCCGCCGGGCCGGCCGGCGAGCCCGCCGCCGAGTGGCTGGACTGGACGGCCGAGGGCCTGAGCGTGGCGGCGCTGCGCGAGCGGCTGACCACCGAACGCCCCGCGCTGCTCGCCGTGCGCGACGTGCCCAACGCCCGGCTGCGCGACCTCGCCGACACCCTCGGGCAGCTGACGGAGGGCGACGCCCCGGCGGCCGGCCGCCCGGAGGCGGTCGACCCCGAGGAGCTGTGGTCCCTCGCCGACGCCACCGGCTACCGGATCGACCTCGACTGGTCCGGCCACGGCCCCGACGGCGCGCTCACCCTGGTCGCCCGCCGGACCGGCGCCGACGGCTCGCCCGCGCCCGGCCTGCCGCGCCTCGCCGAGGTGCCGGCGAAGGAGCCGGACTGGGGCCGCCACGTCAGCGGCACCCGCCGCCGGCTGGCCCGCCGGCTCGTCCCGGAGCTGCGCACCGCCCTGGCCGGACGCCTGCCCGCCTACATGGTCCCCTCCGCCTACGTCCTGCTCGACGCCCTGCCGCTGACCCCCAACGGCAAGACCGACCGCAAGGCGCTGCCCGCCCCCGACGGCGAGCGCCGCGACCTCGCCTCCGCGTACGTCGCCCCGCGCGACGAGCGCGAGGAGGCGCTGTGCGCGCTGTTCGCCAAGGTGCTCGGGGTGCCCGCGGTCGGCGTCCACGACAGCTTCTTCGACCTGGGCGGCCACTCCCTGCTCGCGACCCGGCTGGTGTCCCAGATCCGCTCCGCGCTGGGCGCCGAGGTGCAGGTCCGGGCGCTGTTCGAGACCCCGACGGTGGCGGGTCTGGCCCGTCACCTGGCCGGTGAGGGCGCAGCCGCGGCTTCTGCGCGCCCGGAGCTGGCGCCCGAGCCCCGGCCCGCCGAACTGCCGCTGTCCTTCGCGCAGCGCCGGCTCTGGTTCCTGGACCGGATGCAGGGCCCCTCCGCCACCTACAACATCCCGATGGCGGTGCGCCTGGGCGGACCGCTGGACGCCGTCGCGCTGCGTGCCGCGCTCGCCGACGTGGTCGAGCGGCACGAGGCGCTGCGCACCGTCTTCCCCGACACCGCCGGTGTCCCGCGCCAGCACGTGCTGGGCCCCGACGCCGGGCGCGCCGTGCTGACCGTCACCGAGGTGCCCGAGGCCGACGCGGCGCCCGCCGTGGAGGCCGCCGCCCGCCACCGCTTCGACCTGACGCGCGAACTGCCGGTGCACGCCGAGCTGCTGGTGCACGGCCCGCAGCGGCAGACCCTGGTGCTGGTGGTGCACCACATCGCCGCCGACGGCTGGTCCGTCGCCCTGCTCGGACGCGACCTGGCCACCGCCTACGCCGCCCGCCGGGACGGCCGCGCGGCACGCTGGGCGCCGCTGCCGGTCCAGTACGCCGACTACACCCTGTGGCAGCGCCGGCTGCTCGGCGACCAGGACGACCCGGACAGCACCTGGAACCGGCAGCTCGCCCACTGGCGCCGGGCGCTGGACGGCCTGCCGGAGCGGATCGCGCTGCCCGCCGACCGGCCGCACCCGGCCTCGGCGAGCCGGCGCGGCGGCACCGTCGCGCTGCGCTGGGACGCCGCGCTGCACGCCGCCGTCGCCGAGCTCGCCCGGCGGCACGACGCCAGCGAGTTCATGGTCGTGCACGCCGCCCTGGCCGCGCTGCTGCACCGGCTGGGCGCCGGGGACGACGTCCCGGTCGGCGCGACCGTCGCCGGGCGCACCGACGCCGCCACCGAGGAGCTGGTCGGCTTCTTCGTCAACACCCTCGTGCTGCGCGCCGATCTGAGCGGCCGCCCGACCTTCCGGGAGTTGCTGGCGCAGGTCCGCGAACGCGGCCTGGACGCCTACGCCCACCAGGAGGTCCCGTTCGAGTTCCTGGTGGACGCGCTGCGGCCGGCCCGCTCCACCGCCCACCACCCGCTGTTCCAGGTGATGCTGGCCTGGCAGAACGTCCCCGACGCGGTGCTGGGCCTGCCGGGCCTCACGGAAGAGGTCGTGCCGGTGGACACCGGCGGCGCCCGGATGGACCTGGTGTTCTCGCTGACCGGCCGGCGCACGCCGGGCGACGGCGCCCCGGCCGGGATCGACGGCGTCGTCGAGTACAACGCCGACGTCTTCGACCCGGCGACCGTGGAACTGCTGGCCGAGCGGCTGCGCCGGATGCTGCTGGCGGTCTGCGCGGCGCCGGAGCGCCCGGTCGGCGAGGTCGAGCTGCTCGCCCCCGAGGAGCGGCAGCGGCTGCTGACGGACGGGAACGGCGCGGCCGGGGCCCCGGCCGCCGCCACCCTCCCCGCGCTGTTCGAGGCGCAGGCGGCCCGCACCCCGCAGCGGCTCGCGGTGCTGGACGCCGAACGGGAGCTGACGTACGCGCAGCTGGAGGCGGAGGCCAACCGGCTCGCCCGGCTGCTGATCGGCCTCGGCGCGGGCCCGGAGCGGCCGGTGGCGGTGGCGCTGCCGCGCTCGGCCGCCTCGGTGGTGGCGATGCTGGCCGTGGTCAAGGCCGGCTCGGTCTACCTGCCCGTCGACCCGGACTACCCGGCGCAGCGGATCGCCTTCCTGCTCCAGGACGCCCGCCCGGTCCTGCTGCTGACGGCCGGTGAGGCCGCCGGGGCGCTGCCGGCCACCGACGTCCCGGTGCTGCGGCTGGACGCGCCGCAGACGGCGGCCGAGCTCGCCGCCCTCCCCGCGACGGCGCCGTCGGACGCCGAGCGCACCGCTCCGCTGACCCCGGCGAACGCCGCGTACGTCATCCACACCTCGGGTTCCACCGGCACGCCCAAGGGCGTGGTGGTCACCCACACCGGCCTGGCGGGCCTGGTCGCCGCGCAGCGCGAGGGCTTCGGCCTGGACGAGGAGAGCCGGGTGCTGCAGTTCGCCTCGCCGAGCTTCGACGCCTCGGTGGCGGAGCGCTGCGACGCGCTGCTGACCGGCGCCGCGCTGGTCGTCGTGCCCAAGGAGGACCTGCTCCCGGGCGAGCCGCTGGCCCGCACCTGCGAGCGGTACGGGGTCACCAATGTGACGCTGCCGCCGAGCGTGCTGGCCGCCGTGCCGCCGGGCGGGCTGCCCGCCGGGCTGTCGCTGGTGGTGGCGGGCGAGTCCTGCCCGGCCGCGCTGGCCGACCGCTGGTCGGCGCACGCGCGGATGGTCAACGCCTACGGCCCGACCGAGACCACGGTGTGCGCCACCCTGACCGGACCGCTGACGCCCGGCGGGGGCGTTCCGCCGCTGGGCCGGCCGATCCCCGGCGCCCGGGTGTACGTGCTGGACGAGGGGCTGCGGCCGGTGCCGCCCGGCGTGCCCGGCGAGCTGTTCGTCGCGGGCGCCGGGCTGGCCCGGGGCTACCTGGGCCGCCCCGGTCTGACGGCCCGCCGCTTCCTGGCGGACCCGTACGGGGAGCCGGGCACCCGGATGTACCGCACCGGGGACCTGGTGCGGCGGCGGGCCGACGGCCGGCTGGACTTCCTGGGCCGCACCGACCACCAGGTGAAGGTGCGGGGCTTCCGGATCGAGCTGGGCGAGATCGAGTCCGCGCTCGGCGCCCTGCCGGAGGTGGCGCAGGCGGTGGCGGCGGTCCGCGAGGACCAGCCGGGCCGGCGGGCCCTGGCCGGCTACGTGGTCCCCCGCCCGGGGACGGCGCCGGACCCGGCGGCGCTGCGGGCCGCGCTGGCCGCGCAGCTGCCGCCGTACCTGGTGCCGGCCGCGGTGGTGGTGCTGGCGGAGCTGCCGCTGACCGCCAACGGCAAGGTGGACCGGGAGCGGCTGCCGGCGCCGGAGTTCACCGCGGCCGCCGGTTCCGCCCGCCCGCGCACCGTGGCCGAGGAGACGCTGTGCGCGATCTACGCCGAGGTGCTGGGGCTGGCGGAGGTCGGCACCGGGGACGGCTTCTTCGACCTCGGCGGCGACAGCATCCAGGCGATCCAGGTGGTCTCCCAGGCCCGTACGGCCGGGCTGGTGATCGGCGCCCGCGACGTGTTCGCCCACCCGTCGGTGGCCGAGCTGGCGGCGGTGGCCGTCCGGGCGGAGGACGCGGCGGACACCGAGGACATCGGGACGGGTGAGATCGCCCCCACCCCGATCACCGAGTGGCTGCGCGAGCTGGACCTGCCCGCCGAGGAGTGGGGGCGGTTCAGCCAGGAGGCCGTGGTCGCCGTGCCGCCGGCCGGGGAGCTGGACCTGCCGCGGCTCGCCGCGGTGCTGCAGGCACTGGTCGACCACCACGACGTGCTGCGCTCCCGGCTGGACACCCGGGCCGACGGCCGCTGGGTGCTGCACGCCGGGCCGGCCGGTTCGGCGCCGGTCGCGGACCACCTGCTGCGGGTGGACGCCGAGGGCCTCGACGCGGCCGGGCTGCGGGCGCTGACCGCGGAACAGGCCGCCGCCGCCCGGAGCCGGCTGGACCCGCGGGCCGGGGTGATGCTCCAGGCGGTCTGGCTGGACGCCGGGGCGCACCGCCCCGGACGGCTGCTGCTGGTGCTGCACCACCTGGTGGTGGACGGGGTGTCCTGGCGGATCCTGCTGCCCGATCTGCGGGCCGCCGGCGAGGCGGTGCTCGCGCAGCGGCCGGTGCCGCTCGCCCCGGTGGGCACCTCGGTGCGCCGCTGGGCCGGACTGCTGGCCGACGAGGCCGCCGATCCGCGGCGCGTGGCCGAACTCCCGGCCTGGCAGCGGCTGCTGTCGGACACGCCGGCGCTGCTGCCGGCCGGCCCGGAGCCGGCCGGGGGAACGGGCCGGCTGGTCCTCACCCTGCCGGCCGAGGCCACCGCCGCGCTGCTCGGCACCGCCCCCGGCGCCTTCCACACCGGCGTGCAGGACGTGCTGCTGGCCGCGTTCGGCATCGCCCTGGAGGAGTGGCGCCGCCGCCGCGCCCCCGAGCGGGCGCCGGACGGCGGGGTGCTGGTGACCGTGGAGAACCACGGGCGTCAGGAGGACCTCGCGGACGGGGTCGACCTGTCCCGTACGGTGGGCTGGTTCACCAGCGTCCAGCCGGTGCGGCTGGCGGCCGGCCCGCTCGACTGGCCGCAGGTCGAGGCCGCCGGGCCCGAACTGGCCGCCGCCGTGGTCCGGATCAGGGAGCAGCTGGCCGCCCTGCCCGGGGACGGCCTGGGGCACGGCCTGCTGCGCCGGCTGAACCCGGAGACCGCCCCGGTGCTGGCCGCGCTGCCGGCCCCGCAGGTGGCGTTCAACTACCTGGGGCGCTTCGCCGACGCCGGTCCGGACGCCCTCTGGGCGCCGGTCACCGCCGACGCGGCGCTCGCCCTCGGCGGCACCGGCACCGAGGACGGCGCCCCGGCCGGACTGCGGACCCACCCGGTGGAGCTCAACGCCGTCACCTACGACGGCCCCGACGGCCCGCGCCTGGCGGCCGGCTGGACCTGGGCCCGGGGGGTGCTGGACGAGTCCGCGGTGCGCGAGCTGGCCGAGACCTGGTTCGCCGCCCTGACCGCCGTCGCGGCCTGCGCCGCCCTGCCGGACGCCGGTGGCCCGGCGCCCGTCCGCCCGGCGGCGCAGCCCCGGCGCCGCCGCCCGGCCGCGCGCGGCGGCGTCCCGCGCGCCGACCGCACCGGCGGGGTGCCGCTCTCCTTCGCCCAGCTGGACATCATGCATCAGCCGGTCGACCCGGAGGCCTCGCACCACAACGTCATCACCGCCACGGTGCTCACCGGCACCCTCGACCCGGCGGCGCTGCGCGACAGCCTGGACGCGATCGTGGCCCGTCACGAGGCGCTGCGCACCCGGATCGTCGAGGACAGCGCCGGTTCCTGGCGCCAGCTGGCCGACCCGTCGGGCGGCTGGCCGCTGGCCGCGGTGGACCTGAGCGGCGAGCCCGAGGAGACCAGGACCGGGGCGCTGCGACGGCTGGTCGAGGCCGAGGTGGACCGCCCGTTCCGGCTGGCCGAGGGCCCGTTGGTGCGCGGCACCCTGGTGACCACCGGGCCGGACACCTGGGTCCTGGTGCTGGTGCTGCACCACATCGTGGTCGACCTCTGGTCGTACGCGCTGCTCGGCCGCGAGCTGGGCGAGCTGTACGCCGCCCGGGTGCTGGGCCGCGAGCCCCGGCTTCCCGAGCCGGCGCTCCAGTACCCGGACTGGGCGGCCTGGCAGCGGCGGCGGCTGGCCGACGGCGAGCTCGACGAGCACGTCGCCCACTGGGAGCGGCTGCTGACGGACCTGCCGGAGCTGCCGCGCTTCGAGGCGCCCGAGCACCAGAAGGCCGAGGCCGTCGAGGGCTACACCAGCGGCTTCGTGCTGGAGCCCGAGGTCACGGCGGCGCTGAAGGAGGCCGCGCAGCGCGAGGGCACCACGCTGTTCATGCTGCTGCTGTCCGCCTTCCACCTGCTGCTGCAGAGCTACGCGCAGGAGGAGGCCGGCACCGATCTCGCGGTGGGCTTCCCGCTGGCGGGCCGGGAGCACCCGCAGACCGAGCAGATGATCGGCTTCTTCATCAACCCGGTCGTGGTCCGCCCCCGCCCGGCCGGCGACGCCACCGTCCGGGACCTGGTCACCGCCGTGCGGGCGGGCGTCCTGGACGCCCATCGGCACCAGGAGGTCCCGCTGCGGTGGCTGCGCCGGGACGCCGGGGAGGACCGCAACCCGCTGCGGCTGCTGTTCAACCTGCTCAACGTCGCGGGCGACCCGCTGGACCTGCACGGGCTGAGCGCGGCGCCGCTGAACCTCAACGTCGGCGACGCGGAGGTGATCCCGGAGCTGATCACCGAGATGCGCCCGCACAACGCCGACCTCTACCTGATGATGCACGAGTCCGACGCCGGGCTGCGCGGCCTGTGGCTGTACGCGCCGGACCGGATCGACCCGCGCTCGATGGCCGCCATGATGCGCCGGTGGCCGGCCGTGCTGGACCTGCTGACCGGCGAGCCCGACCTCCCGCTGGCCGAGCTGCGCCGCCGCGTGCGGCAGCATCCCGCCTCCTGACCCCGCCCGTTCACCCCCCTCCCCGAAAGGCACGCCATGCACCGCACGGCCACCCCCGTCGCGCTGATCACCGGCGGCACCCGCGGCATCGGCCGGGCCACCGCCCTGCGGCTGGCCGAGGACGGCTACGACGTCGCCCTGTGCTACAGCAGCGACGCCGAGTCCGCCCGCACCCTGGAGAAGGAGCTGCGGGACCTCGGCCGCGCCGTCTACGTCCGCCGCACCGACGTGGCCGACGCCGCCGCCGTCCGCGAACTGGTCGACGGGGCCGAGGACGCCCTCGGCCCCGTCACCGCCCTGGTCGCCTCGGCGGCGATCCTGCGCGACACCCCGCTGCTGCTGATGGAGGACCAGGACTGGCACGACGTCCTCCAGGTCAACCTGAGCGGCGTCTACCACGCCTGCCGCGCCGTGATCGACGGCATGGCGCTGCGCCGCCACGGCGCCATCGTCACGCTGTCCTCCGTCGCCGGGGTCTGCGGCAACCCCGGCCAGACCAACTACGCGGCCACCAAGGCCGGCATCATCGGCTTCACCCGCTCGCTCGCCCAGGAGGTCGGCCGCTACGGCATCCGCGCCAACGTGGTCGCGCCCGGCTACATCGACACCGACCTGGTCGCCGACCTCCCGGAGGAGGCCGTCGAGCAGTCCCTCGACCAGGTCGCCCTGCGCCGCCTCGGCCGCCCCGAGGAGGTCGCCGACCTGGTCGCCTTCCTGCTCTCCGACCGGGCGAGCTACCTCACCGGCGAGGTCGTCCGCATCGACGGCGGCTTCCGCTGACCCCCTTCCCCCCTCTGGAGCCCCCCCGTGTCCGACACCCGCTGGACCGTGCTGGTCAACGACGAGGAGCAGCACGCCCTCCATCCCGCCGCCCTCCCCGCCCCCGCGGGCTGGCGTCCCGCCGGCTTCACCGGCACCGAGGACGCCTGCGAGTCCTGGGTCGACGCCCACTGGAGCGACCTGCGCCCGCTGTCCCTCCGTCAGGGGGCCGCCCGCGCCTGAGGTGGACACTTCACCACGACCCGTGACCGTGCTAGCGTCCTGGCGATGTCGAGGATTCTGGTCACCGATCTGGACGGCACCCTGCTCGGCGGCAGCCCGGACCAGCGTCGGCGGTTGCGGGACGCGTTGCTCCGCCACCCCGAGGTGACCCCGGTCTTCGCCACCGGCCGGGGTCCCTCCGCGGTCCGCGAGGTCCTGCGCGACCCGCTCGTCCCCCGGCCGCGCTGGATCGTCGCCGACGTCGGCGCCACCGTCCTCGACGGCACCGACCTCACCCCGCTGGACGCCCTCCAGGACCGGCTGCGGGCCGGCTGGCCGGGAGAGGACCGGGTGCGCGCCGCACTGCGCCGCTTCCCCGACCTCACCTACCAGCACGACGTCGTCCAGGACGGCCGCTGCTCCTACCGGCTGGCGCCGCGGCACCTCACCGCCGACCTCACCGCCGCCGTCGAGGCGCTGGGCTGCGCCTGGGTGTACTCCGGCGACCGCTACTTCGACGTGCTGCCGTCCGGGGCCTCCAAGGGCACCGCCGTGCGCGCCCTGGCCGGCAAGCTCGGCTGGCGGCCCGAGGACGTCCTGGTCGCCGGCGACTCCCTCAACGACCTCTCGCTGTACCGGCTCGGCACCCACGCGGTGGTGGTCGGCGGCGCCGAGCCCGCCCTGCTCGCCGCGCTCGCCGACACCCCGCACGTGCTGCGCCCCGAACACCCCGGCGCGGCCGGCATCCACGCCGCCCTGGACACCCTCGGCTGGATCTGAAACCGCTACGGCAGGATGCCGGCCCGGCGGGCGGCCACGACCCAGCGGGGGAACTGGGAGAGCAGCCGGTCGTACAGCTCCGGGTCGGGCAGGGTGCTGATGTCGTCCACGGAGAAGAAGCCGACGTTGTCCACGCGCCGGCCGGGCAGGTCGTCGAAGCGCTGCAGCACGCCGTAGTCGGAGCGGCCCAGGCCCACGAACTGCCAGAAGACGGGCTCCTCCACGGACGCGCGCAGCTCGCGCTCGATCTCGGCGTTGCGGTAGACGCCGCCGTCGGAGAAGAACAGGACCAGGGTGGGCGCCGCGGCCGGGTTCCGGCGCACGTGGTCCCGCACCTCGGCGATGACCTTCTGCTCCTCGTTGCCGATGCCGACCGCCCTCATGTCGACCCGGCCGTCGGGCAGCCGGTTGCCGCGCCGGCGGCGGCCGAACAGCCCGGCCAGCTGCCCGACCCGGACGTGCTGCAGCCACTCCGGCAGGTCCCCCACCCGCAGGTCGGGCAGCCGGGCCGGGTTCGACGCGAACGTCCACGCCTGCATCGTCCCGTCGTCGTCCAGCTGCGCCGCCACCGCCACCATCCGCTCCACCACGTCGGACACCACGCCCCGGGCGTAGAGCGCCGACATCGACCCGGAGGCGTCCAGGACCAGCACGACCCGTGCGACCATGCCCGCCGCCCCGTGCTTCTCCAGACTCACCGCCACCTGCCGCTTGCGCAGCGACAGCCGTTCCCGCATCCCGGCCGGGAGCCTCTCCTCCTCCCCCGCGCCGCCGCGTTCCTCCTCGTCCACGGTGACCCCGAAGTCGGCCGCCAGCCCCGCGAGCCCCGACGCGTACCCCTGCCCGAGCGCCCGGAACCGCCACTGTCCGCCCCGCCGGTACAGCTCACCGCCGATGAGCACCGTCTCCGGCCCCGCCACCGGCTCGAACCGCGCCAGCTCCCGCTGCGTCCCCGCGTCGACCAGCCGCACCACCAGCCCGCGCACCTGCCCGAAGGTCCCGCCGTCCGCCGAGGCCACCAGCACGATCCGTTCGACGCCCGGTTCCACGGCCGCCGGCTCCACCGCGAGCCGGTCCGTCACCACCCCGTCCCCCTCGGCCTTCCCCTGATGGACCACCGCCCCCGACGCATGCCGCGGCTGGTTGTGGAACACGAAGTCCCCGTCCCCCCGCACCCGGCCGTCCGCCGCCACCAGCAGGGCCGACGCATCGACATCGGGTCCCCCGGCCCCTCGGCCGATCTCCACCCGCACGGCCGCCGCGTCGACCGGAACATTCGCACCCGCACTCAAGCCTCGCTCCGTCATGGACACAGTCTGGCAAGGCTCCTCCCCGCCCCGACAGGGCCGTGCCGCCGCTCGCCGGGTCAGAGCCCGGCGTAGGGGGCGATGGTGGCCGCCGTGGCCGCGCACCGCAGGTAGTTGTCGGCGTGGTGGAAGCGGAAGAGGGAGCTGACCGACGTGGTGTGGTCCAGGGCGATCCCGTCGAAGAACCGGCTCAGCCCGGGAGGGACGGCGACGGGGTCGCCCGGGTCGGCGATGTTCACCCAGCGAATCCCGCCGGGCAGGCCCGCACCGCGCGCCCGGGTGCCGTCGGCGGGCTGCGGAGCGGGGACGAGGCGGTCGAAGACCACGCGGGGCAGGGCGAGCGGCGAGCCCAGGGTGAGGAACAGCTCGGGCCGCAGCTCCGGGTGGGCGTGCAGGGCCTCGTAGGCGACGACCGAGCCGAGGGAGTGCGCGACGACGACGCGCGGCCGGTGCCGGGCGATGCGCGCCGCGACCTCCTCGCGCGCCGCGATGCGCTCCGGGGCGTCGGCTGCGCGCAGGTACGCGGCCACCTCGCCGCACAGCAGCCGGACGAAGACCCCGAGCCGGCCCTCGGCCAGGTCGAACCTGCGCGCCAACCAGGACGAGAACGCGCGCAGCGGCACCGCGGCGTTCCCCTGCGCCACCTCCTCCGGCACCCCCAGCTCCCGCGCCCACGCGTCGAGCACCTCCTGGGCGAGCGGGTCGTCGAGGAAGTCGCCGCCCCGGTCGCCCTGCGGCGCCGGGCCGGGGCGGAGCTTGTCCGCGTAGTAGGCGAAGTCGGCGTCGATCCGCTCCGGCACCGTGCCGAGCCCCGCCGCCAGGTCCCGTGCCCAGGCGGCGGCCTTGAGCGCCCGGAGCTCCTCCTTGCGCGCGTCGGAGATGCCGGCGCCGAAGCTGTTGTGGATGCCGTGCACGGCGACGACGCGGAGCGGTGAATCGGTGATGCCGGTCAACGGAGTCTCCTGAGAAGGGGGTCCAGACTGAGGGTGGCCACTTCGCGGCCGAAGCCCGCCACGACGGTGCCGTCGGCGGTGACCGTCACGGCGGTCACCGCGGCGGGGAGGTGGAACGTGGTGCGGCAGGTGCCGGTGGTGAGGTCCCAGACCCGCACCACCCCGTCGCCGCAGCCGAGGACGGCGTGCGGACGCCCTGCGAGGTCGGCCACCGCCGCCGCCCCGACCCCGCCGGTGTGGCCGGCGAGCAGGCGGACCCGGGCACCGGTGGTGAGGTCCTGGACCGACGCCGATTCCCCGTTGCCGGTGACGACGGCGTGGGGGCGTCCGTCGAGCTCCGTCACCGCGACCGCGTGAACCCCACCGGTGTGGCCGTCGAGTTGACGAACGTGGGTGTCGGTGGTGAGGTCCCACAGCCGCACCGCCCCGTCGCCGCAGCCGGAGACCGCGTGCGGACGCCCGTCCAGGACCGCCACCGCCACCGCGTTCACCCAGTCGGTGTGGCCGGTGAGCCGGCCGACCTGGGTACCGGTGGTGAGGTCCCACAGGCGCACCGCCCCGTCACTGCAGCCGGAGACCGCGTGCGGACGCCCGTCCAGGACCGCCACCGCCACCGCCCTCACCCCGCCGAAGTGGCCGGCGATTCCCCGGACCCGGACACCGGTGGTGAGATCCCACAACCCCACCGAACCGTCGCCGGCGGTCACCACGTGGGGGTGTCCGTCGAGCTCCGTCACCGCCACCGCCCTCACCCTGTCGCTCTGGCCGGTGAGCCGGCGGACCCGGGTACCGGTGGAGAGATCCCACAACCGCACCAACCCGTCCCGGCAGCCGGTGACGGCGTAGCGGCGCCCGTCGAGGTCCGCCACCGCCACCGCCCTCACCCCGCCGAAGTGGCCGGCGATCCCGCGGACCCGGACACCGGTGGTGAGATCCCACAGCCCCACCGACCCGTCGCTGGTGGTGAGGGCGTGGGGGCGCCCGTCGAGCTCCGTCACCGCCACCGCCCCGACCCCGTCGGTGTGACCGGCGAGTTGACGAACCTCGGTGCCGGTGACGAGGTCCCTCACCTGCGCCGACTGGTCGTTCCCGCCGGTCACGGCGTGGGGGTGCCCGTCCAGGACCGTCACCGCCATCGCGTTCACCCCGCCGAAGTGGCCGGTGAACCGGCGGACCCGGGTGCCGGTGGTGAGGTCCCACAGCCCCACCGACCCGTCCCGGCAGCCGGTGACGGCGTGGGGGCGCCCGTCCAGGACCGTTACCGCCACCGCCCCGACCCTGACGGTGTGGCCGGTGAGCAGGCGGACCCGGGTACCGGTCGTGAGGTCCCACAGCCCCACCGACCCGTCGCTGCCGCCGGTGACGGCATGGGCGCGCCCGTCCAGCACCGCCACCGCCACCGCCCCTGCTCCGCCGATGAGTTGACGGGCCTGGGTGCCGGTGGTGAGGTCCCACAGCCGCACCGACTCCGCACTGGCGGTGACGGCGTGGGGGCGCCCGTCGAGGTCCGCCACCGCCACCGCCACGACCCTGCCGGCATGGCCGGTGAACCGGCGGACCTGGGTGGCGGTGGTGAGGTCCCACAGCGCCACCGACCCGTCGCCGCACCCGGCGACGGCATGAGGGCGCCCCGTGAGGACCGCCACCCCCAGCGCATGGACCGCGCCGTTGCGGCCGACCATGGTGCGGATCAGCGCGGTGGAGACCTGGCCGCCCGTGGCCCAGCACACCCGCCAGTCGGCGTCGCCGGGGAGTTCGTCCTGGAGCGGGGCGATGCGGAAGCGGGCGGCGTCCAGGGCGAGGAGCTGCCGGCGCACCGCGGGTGGCAGCGTGTGGTGGACGCCCCAGGAGGCGCGGTAGACGGCGGCGACCAGCCGGGCCCGGTCGGAGCCGGCCCGGGACAGGGCGTCGGCGAGGGCGTGGGGGTCGGCGTGCTGGAGGTGACCGGCGTCGTCGAGGAGCTCGTCCAGGCGTCCGGCGTCGACGGCGTGCTGGGCGGTGTGCCGCAGCAGGTAGTCGGCGGCGTTCTGCCACAGCGGGCCGCCGTTGCGGTCCCGGGGGACGCCGAGCAGGAGGTGTTCGAACAGGCGCTGCGCGGGGCCGGGCAGCGGGTCCGTCGCCGGCGACGGGTCCTCGGGCGACGGGTCACCGGCGGGTCCGCGCAGCCAGTCGGCGAGGCCTTCGTGGAAGAGCCGGTAGAGGGTGGTGCCGTCGGCGTCGAGGTCGCGGCGCAGGTAGAAGCGTGCGTCCCCGTCGAGAAGGGCGTACAGCTGCGGCAGGGACGGAGGCGGGTCGCCGTCGGCGGTGAAGGCGGCCGCGGCGTGGACCAGGACGCTCTCGGGCATGCCCCGGCCCTGGGCGAAGGCGAGGGCCGTGAGCACCGGTCGCAGGTGGGGCTGGTCGGCGTGGCGCCGCAGGTCGAGTTCGAGGAGGTCGGGGAGGCTGCGGGGCACGGCCCCTCCCAGCCGCCGGGCCTCCTCGGGTGTGTCGGCGGGCGGCAGCGCCAGCAGGTGGTGGACGTAGAGTCCGGCGGTCAGGAACTCCCCCCAGTGCGGGGCTTCGGCGTCCGCGCCCGGCCGGTCGGCGTCGGCGGGTGCGGTGAGGGCTTCGGCGATCGCGTCCGCGAGGGCGTCCCGGGCGGGCCGCAGGGTGCTGCGGGTGTACGGCCCGTCGGCGGTGAGCAGCCGTTTCGCGTAGGCGGTCAGGTCCGCGCGGAGCTCGTGCGGTGCGACGGTGCTCAGGTCCGTCAGCGATCCGCCGTCCCGTGCCAGGCCGAGGAGCTCGTCGAACCGGTCCTCCTCGCGGGTGGCGACCAGCAGCCGCAGCGGCCCGCCGGTCGTCCGCGCGTGCCGGGCGAGCGGGAGCAGCAGGGCGGTGGTGACGTCCCGGGGTCTGAGGGCTTCGTCGAGGGCGTCGATGACGACGGTGACCGGGCGCTCGCCGGAGGGGATCAGGTCCAGCAGGCGCTGCGCCGGGCTCGCGTCCGGGGCGGGCGCCTGCCCGTCCGGGGAGCCCGCAGCGCCCGGGGTGACGATGTGGCGGATCTGGCGGACCAGGGAGGCGACGATGTCGTCGAGGCCGAGGCGTCGTGCGTGGACGGCGGCGATCCGGTCGTTCTCGCCCGGGACGTGGTCGTCGAGGGCGGCCCACAGGGGGCGGGTGTGGCGGCGCAGCGCGGGGTGGGCGGCGCACAGCAGGATGCCGAGGAGCGCGGACTTGCCGGCGCCCGGTCTGCCGGTGACGACCCGCAGGTGCGGGGCGGCGGTGTCGTCGTCGAGCCAGCCGGTGAGGGTGTCGAGTTGCGCGGTGCGGCCGCTGAAGTAGCCCTCGGTCCAGTCCCGGGCCACCGGTTCGCCGCCGCCGGCGCGGCGCATGAAGTGCAGGGGGTCCGCGGCCCAGTCCGCCAGGCGGGCGATCTCCGGCGGCAGGTCCGGCGCCGGTCCGCCGTGCTGCGGGGCGTAGCAGGGGTTGGGGAAGAACGGCAGCCGGGAGAGGTCGGCGTGACCGGGGACGAGGCTGGTCAGGACCGACTGCGGCAGCCCGCCGGCCTGTTCGGCCATCTCGTCGACGGTGCGGCCGATGTCCCGCCAGACCGTGGCGGAGGGGATGTGCGGCAGGGAGGGGTCGAAGCGGACCTCCAGGTCCCGGTAGCGTTCCAGCACCCGGACCAGGGCCCGGCTGAGGCGGTAGCCGAACGCCTGCCGGTCCGGTCCGGTCGCGGCGAGCACCCAGGCCCGGCGCCTGTCGACGTCCATCCGCGCGTGCCAGGCGGTCACCGCCGCCTGTCCGCTGTAGCAGACGTCCAGGACGAACAGGGTCACCGGCCGGTGCCGGTCGGGGTGGTCCTCGATCAGGTCGATCCAGCTGCCCACCGGCCGGCTGAGCCGCTCCCCGTCGCTGCCCAGGACGTACAGCTTCTCGCTGCTGCCGTCGGCGAGTTCGCCGTGCCCGACGATGTGCACGATCAGCACGTCCGCGTCCTCGGCCTCGACCGCGGCCTCCACCAGCCTCCCGTAGTCCGCCCGGGGCTGCGGCTCCGCGGCCGGGCGCCGGGTGTACCGGAACTCCGCCAGGATCCCCGCCACCCGGTCGGCGTGCGCAGGAGCCTCCTCCAGGACGTCCAGGCCGAAGCGCGGCGAGTCCCCGTCCTCGGTCCGGGTCAGCGCGATCCCGAGCGACAGCACCGCGTACCGCGGCTCGCCCGCGGCCTGCGTCCGCTCCCCGCCCAACGCCACCCTCCGCCCCCGGTCCCCCGGTCCCCCGATCATCGCGGTTCGACGATAGACACTTCCCGCTCCGGTGGGGCCGGATCGCCCGGATCGGAGCGCTGGTTCCGAGGGCCGCACCGCCGTGACGAACCGCCGGGCGGCCGCCTCCCCGCACACCGTCACGGGTGCGGGGCGCCGACCGGATCCCCACGCGGCGGCGCCGTCGCCTACAGTGAGAGCTTCTTGCGGACGGGGCCGGGTGACGGCACGAGCACGGAGGGGGGCCGGAGTGGAGCGACGGGTACGTCGGACCGCGGCGGCCGCCCTGTCCTGCGCGTTCCTCGCGGCCTGGGCCGTCTGCCAGGTCCTCCTCGGCACGGCGACGGGTGCGGCGCGGCCGGCCCTCGAAGCGCCGCCCGCCCTCGCCGCCCAGGCCGCCCCGGCCGCGCCCGTCGCCGTACGGTTCGGCCCGGCGGGCGCGGAGGTCCGGCGCGCCGCGGACCACCGCGACGCGGATGTCGCCCAGCGGCGCACGGCCACCGCCGAGCCCGCCGTGCGGCTGCCCGCGCTCCCGCCGGCCGCGCTCCCGGCCGGCCGGACGGACGCCCCCCGGCCCGGGACCGGGGTGTACGCCCCGGGGTCGCGCCAGGAGCGGGCGCCGCCGTCCGACGCCTACGACCCCCGCCACACCCGCGGTCCCCCCTCCACCCGGTCCAGCTGACGTTCCACCGCGCCCGCCGACCGGGTGCCGCGGCCTGCCCGCGGCCCGGCCGGGAGGACTCCGGCCACCGTGCCCGGAGCGTCCCCGGCGGCGCGCGTCCCCTCGCGTCCGCCCGTCCCGGGTGCGGCGTCCCCCGCGGACGCCCGGCTCCCGCGGACCGCCCGTGGAGTACCCATGCCCACTCGCCGTGCCACGTTCTGGCGCGCGCTCGTCGCGCTCGCCGTCGTCGGTGTCTCGCTCTACATCGCCCTGACCACCCCGCCCCGCCTCGGCCTCGACCTGCGCGGCGGCACCCGGATCGTCCTGGAGACCCAGGACTCGCCCACCGTCCGCGCCGACGCGGACGCCACCGACCGGGCGCTGGAGGTGCTGCGCCGCCGGGTCGACGGCCTCGGCGTCGCGGAACCCTCGCTCGCCCGCGCCGGGGAGCGGCGCATCGTCGTCGAACTGCCCGGCGTCCAGGACCCCCGCGAGGCCGCCGCGGTGATCGGCCGCACCGCCCAGCTCACCTTCCACCCCGTCACCGCGACCGCCGAGGGCCCGGCCGGCCCCGCGGCGGCGGACGGCTCCCGGGTCCTCGCCGACCCCGCCCTGCCCGGCGGCCACCTGCGGCTGGGCCCGCCGGTGCTGACCGGCGACGGCGTCAAGGACGCCTCGGCCGTCCTCGACACCCGGACCGGCCTCGGCTGGAGCATCGACCTGTCCTTCCGGGGCTCGGCCGGCGACGCCTGGGCCCGGCTCACCGGGGAGGCGGCGTGCGCCGCGCCGGCCGACCCCGCCCGCCGGGTCGCCATCGTGCTCGACGACCGCGTCCTGTCCGCGCCCGGGGTCCAGGACAGCGTGCCCTGCGGGCAGGGGATCACCGGCGGTTCGACGCAGATCACCGGCGGCTTCTCGGCCGACGAGGCCCGTGACCTCGCGGCCCTGGTGAAGGGCGGCGCGCTGCCCGTCCCGGTGACGGTGATCGAGCAGAGCACCGTCGGCCCCACCCTGGGCGCCGAGGCCATCCGGGCCAGCGCCCTCGCCGCGGCCATCGGCCTGCTCTGCACCGGGGCGTTCATCATCGCGGTGTACCGCCTGCTCGGAGTGCTGGCCACCGTCGCGCTCGGCCTCTACGGCCTGATCTCGTACGCCGCCGTGGTCGCGCTCGGCGCGACGCTCACCCTGCCCGGGCTGGCCGGCTTCGTGCTCGCCATCGGCATGGCGGTGGACGCCAACGTGCTGGTCTTCGAACGGGCCAGGGAGAAGTACACCGCACCCCGGGCGGCCGGCCGCGGCAGGGAGCGCGACCTGCGGCGCCCGCTGCGCGTCGGGTTCGCGAAGGCGTGGAGCGCGGTGGCCGACTCCAATGTGACGACGCTGCTCGCCGCCGGGCTGCTCTTCGTGTTCGCCACCGGCCCGGTCAAGGGCTTCGGGGTGACGCTCTCGATCGGCGTGCTGGCCTCGATGTTCTCGGCCATGCTGATCACCCGGCTGCTCGCCGAGTGGGCGGTGCGGCGGCCGGCCGTCGCCCGGCGGCCCGCCCTGACCGGCATGGCCACCGTCGGCCGGCTCCGGACCCGGCTGAACCGGCGGCCGCCCCGGCTGATGCGCCACCGGCGGCGCTGGCTGGGCGCCTGCGCGGGCCTGCTGCTGCTCGCCCTGGCCGGGATCGGCGGGCGCGGCCTGGACTTCGGCGTCGAGTTCACCGGCGGCCGGGTGGCGCAGTACACCGCCGCGCAGCGGGTCGACGCGGACGCCGCCCGCGCGGCGGTGGTCGGCGCCGGGTTCCCGCAGGCCGTGGTGCAGACCACCGGCGACACCGGCGTGTCCGTCCGCACCAAGGAGACCGGCGACGACCAGCAGCAGCGCATCCGGGAGGCGCTCACCGGCGTCACCGGCGAACTGTCGGTGGAGCGCGACGAACTGATCGGGCCGAGCCTCGGCAGCGAGCTGCGCGGCTACGCGCTGGCCGCGCTCGGACTCGCGGTCGCCGCCCAGCTGCTCTACCTCACGGTCCGTTTCCGGTGGACCTTCGCGACCGCCGCGGTGATCGCGATGGCACAGGACCTGCTGCTCGTGCTCGGCCTCTTCGCCTGGCTGGGCAAGCCGGTGGACAGCGTCTTCCTCGCCGCGCTGCTCACCATCGTCGGGTACTCCGTCAACGACACGGTGGTGGTCCTGGACCGGCTGCGCGAGCTGCGCCGGACGGGGACGAAGGCGAGCTGGGCGGACCTCGCCGACCGCGCCGTGGCGCAGACCCTGCCCCGGACGGTGAACACCGGCATGGGGGCGCTGTTCGTCCTGGCGGCCCTGGCGGTCCTCGGCGGCGACTCGCTCGCCGACTTCTCGGTGGCGCTGCTGGCCGGGGTCCTGGTGGGCACGGCCTCGACGGTGTTCACCGCGATGCCGGTGGTCGTGCTGCTCCAGGGGCGGTTCCCGGACCGGCCGCGGGAGGCCCGGGAGGCGCCGGGGGCGCGGGGCGTGCGGACGCCGCACCCGGCGGGCGCGGCCCGCACGCGCGACCACAACGGGGCGGTGGTCTGAGCGGGGCCCGCGCCGCTCCCGGACTCCGGTCCGGGAGCGGCGCCGGGCCCGGGCGTGCCCCGGGCCGCGCCACCGCCCGACCGCGCCGCCCCCGCCACCAC
>NZ_JBHYUU010000076.1:0-35008 GCF_042749955.1 Kitasatospora sp. NPDC059462
GGTCCAGGAGTCCCGGGGCGGCGGGGGGACGCGCAGCTCGGCGGCCAGGCTGGCCTGCCGGACCCGCTGCGGCAGCGGGGGCTGGGAGCCCGGCTGCGGCGCGGCCGGGGCGGGGGCGGCGGGGGAGGCGGGGGCCGGCTGCGGCGCCGGGCCGGTGCCGTCCTCGCGCCGCCGCTCGGCCAGCCGGTAGTGGTCGGCGGGCCGGTACTGCTCGTCGGCGTACGGCGCCTCGGCGGGCGTCACCGTCGCGTAGGCGATGTCCGGGTAGGCCGGGTCGTCGTACCGGGGCTGCGCGGGCCGGTCGGGCGCGCCGTGCGCCTGGGCGCCGTACGGCGTGCCGTGCTCGACCGGCCGGCCCGCCTCGGCGAGCGGGTACAGGTAGCCGTCGGCGTCGCCGTGCCCGAAGCCGCCGCCGAAGCCCTCGAAGCCCTCGGCGAAGCCGTTCTCGAAGCCGTTCTCGAAACCGTCCTCGAAGCCGCTCCCGAAGCCTTCGCGGGCCGGGGCGGCGCCGAACACCTCGTCGTCGGACGGCGGCACGTACTCGACGTGGGCGAAGGCCTGGGCCGGGGCCGGGTGGGCGCCGGGGGTGAACCAGTCGCCGCCCGTCTGGTCCGGGTCCGCCCCGGGCGCCGCGAGGGCCGCGCGCTCCTCCGCCTCGTCCACCGCGACCACCGGCGAGGACGCCGGGGCGGTCGCGGCCGAGGGCATCTCGGTCACCGAGGCGAGCGGCGCGGGTTCCTTGTGCTGCTCGGGCCGCTGGCGCCGGGCGAGCGGGATCGGGGTGACCTCGGCGCCGCCCGGCAGGCCGGCGTCGCCGTCCAGCACGTACTCGCCGGGGACGAGCACCACCACCCTGGTCCCGCCGAAGGCCGACGGGCGGAACTCGATCTGCAGGCCGATCGCGGCCGCCAGCCGGCCCACCACGTGGAAGCCGAGGCGGATGTCGTCGCCGCGCGCCAGCATGTCGGTGCGCGGCGGGTCGTCGGCGAGCGCAGCGGCCATCAGCGCGTTGGCCGCGTCGTACTGCTCCAGGTCCATGCCGAGGCCGCGGTCCTCGATCTCGATGGCGAGCCCGCGCCCGACGACGGCTGCCCGCACGTCGACCGGCGTCGGCGGCTTCGAGAAGCTGGCCGCGTTCTCCATCAGCTCCGCGACCACGTGGGCGACCGGGCCGACCGCCCGCTCGGAGAGCCACGGGTGGCCCTCGACGTCCAGCACGATGCGGCGGTACTCCTGCACCTCGCCCTGCGCCGAGCGCAGCACGTCCAGCAGCGGCACCGGCTTGCGCCACTTCCGCTGCGGCTGGCCCCCGGCCATGATGACCAGGTTCTCCTCGTAGCGGCGCAGGCGGGCCGTCAGGTGGTCGAGGTCGAACAGGCCCTCCAGGACGTCCGGGTCCTCGTGCCGGCGCTCCAGGGTGTCCAGCTTGCGCAGCTGCTGGCCGATCAGCAGCTGGGTGCGGCGGGCGATGCGCTGGAGCAGCCGCTCGAAGCCGCGGTGCTGCTCGGCCTGGCGGACGGCGGTCTCCAGCGCGGAGGTGCGGGCCAGGTTCAGCGCCTGGCCCAGTTCGGCCAGCTCGTCGGCGCCGCGGGCCCGGGCCCCGGCGGTGATCGCCCGGCTCTCGGCCTCGACGTCGACCTGCTCGCCGCGCGCGAGCCGCTCGACCACCTCGGGCAGGGTGCGCTCCAGCTCCTGCGCCTGGAGGTGGAGGTCCTTGATCCGGCGGCGCAGCGAGCGGGTCAGCCGCCAGCTGGTGACGACCACCGCGATCACCGCGAGCAGGCCGATCACGGCGGTCAGCGCGACCCGGGTGAGCAGCGAGAGGAAGGTGCCCTTGCCGACCACGACCACGCCGTCGGTGCGGGTCTCCAGGGCCTTCACCAGCGGCGGGTTGATCTGGTCGAGGGCCTGGCGCCACTGGTCCTGCAGTTGCGGCAGGCGGACGGTGCCGGTGGCGTCGGCGACGGCCGGGCGGGTGAGCGCCTGCTCCACGGAGGTCTTGGCCTGCCACGCGGTGCCGCTCATCAGCTCCGACCAGGCGCCCCGCTCGTCCTCCGGGAGGTAGGGGACGACCTGGACGGAGAAGAGGTGCTCCTGGGCGCCGATCGCCTGCTGGACGAGCTGGTAGTCGGCGGCGGCGAGCTTGCCGGAGGGCCAGCCGCGGGCGAGGACCGCGTCCTCGCGGGCCAGCATCTCCTTCGCCCAGAAGGCGTTGACCAGGGTCTTGGAGATCCAGGTGACCTCGCCGTTGTCGCCGTGGCTGAGCGTGGTGAACAGCCGGAGGTCCACGGCGATCAGGTCGGTGTAGTAGGCGTAGACGCTCTGCTGGTCGGCGGTGCCCTTGTCGACGGCGGCCCGCTGGTCGCCCAGCTTGTCCATCGCGCGCCGGGCCTCGGCGACGGCCGTGAGCACCTCGGCGGGTGCGCTGTCGGCGGTCTCCTTGGAGAGGACCTGGAACTTCTGCACGGCCTCGTCGGTGAGCTGGCGCTGGCGCTTCAGCTGGTCGGTCACGGCGGCGGTGCCGGGCCGGGCGAGCGCCTCGGCGGTGAGGCGGCGCTCCTCCTGGAGGTTGTAGTAGACGATGTTGGACGGCTGTCCCGCCTTCTGGGCCAGCAGTCCCTGGTCCGCCTGACGCTGGAAGTCGAAGAAGGTCACACCGCTGGTGACCGCCCACAGGACGGCCAGGGCGATGCTGGGGACGAGGGCGAGGACGAGCAGTGCCGTCCGCAGTGACAGGCGCGGACGACGCCTGCGGGGGGCCTTCGGCGTCGGGGGCCGCCGATTCGCACGCGCGCGCAGAGCTGACTCCTTGGGGCTGGCGGCCGGCCCGGGAGGGGCCGCACCGACCGGGGCACGGGCTTTATGACGAGGCGATACTAGTCATACGGTGTGTTAGGAGTGAAAGCCCGTTCGATCTTCGGACCGCGCACACACAAGTCCTTGACATCGCCGGAGCGCGGGATCCACGGCCCCGCCGGGGCGGTTCCGCGGCCGCCGCGCGCCCCGCCCCGGAGGGCTGCGGGGCAGGTCCGGCCGGTCGCGCGGCAGCGCCCGCCGGCCCGTGCGGCAAGTCCCCCCGAGTGGAACGGGGTTGTCCCGCCGGACGGTTCACGGCTACGGTACTCGCCATCATGCAGACGTGGAGCCTTCTTCTCGGTGGCCGCAGCGGGGTCTGACAGACCGGCACCCCGCTGCGGGTCGCCGTGCTGCCGGTCGTCGTCCCCTCGACACCGAACCAGGGAAGGACGCCGCACCCCGTGCGCTCCACCGAACCCGCACAGAACGTCAAACCGTTCGCCACCCTGCGGACACCCGCCGGTCCCGTCCCGGCCGACGCCCCCGCCTGGAACCCCCAACGCGCCGGTTCCATGCCCTCCCACCGCTACCGCCCCGCCCACGAGCGCGTCCCGCTGCCGCCCGTCGACGCCCTGCCGGGCGGGCGCCGGTGGCCCGCCCGGCGGATCGAACGGGCCCCGCTGTGGGTCCCGGTCGACCTGCGGGACGGCAACCAGGCGCTCGCCGAACCGATGGACCCGGGCCGCAAGCGCCGGATGTTCGACCTCTTCCTCGCCATGGGCTTCAAGGAGATCGAGGTCGGCTACCCCTCCGCCAGCCGGACCGACTTCGACTTCGTGCGCCACCTCGCCACCACCCCCGGCGCGGTGCCCGAGGACGTCACCGTCGTGGTCTTCACCGCCGCCCGCGCCGACCTGATCGACCGCACCTTCGAGGCCGTCGAGGGACTGCCCCGGGTCGTCGTCCACCTCTACACGGCCACCGCCCCCGTCTGGCGCGAGCTCGTCCTCGGCCGCGACCGGGCCCAGGTGCGGGAGCTGGTCACCGCCGCCGCCGAGCGGATGGCCCGCCGCGGCGGCGACCGCCCCGGCCTGCGCTTCCAGTTCTCGCCCGAGGTCTTCAACCTGACCGAACCGGACTACGTGCTGGAACTGTGCGACGGCCTCACCGAACTGTGGGACGCGAGCCCGGACCGCCCGGTGATCCACAACCTGCCCGCCACCGTCGAGATCGCCACCCCCAACGTCTACGCCGACCAGATCGAGTACCTGCACCGGCACCTGGCCCGGCGCGACGCGGTGATCCTCTCCGTCCACCCGCACAACGACCGCGGCACCGGCATCGCCTGCGCCGAACTCGCCCTGCTGGCCGGCGCCCAGCGGATCGAGGGCTGCCTGTTCGGCAACGGCGAGCGGACCGGCAACGTCGACCTGGCGACCCTCGCGCTGAACCTGCACACCCAGGGCGTCGACCCGATGCTCGACTTCTCCGACATCGACGGGATCCGCCGCACCGTCGAGCACTGCAACCGGCTGCCCGTCCCCGAACGCCACCCCTACGCCGGCGACCTCGTCCACACCGCCTTCTCCGGCACCCACCAGGACGCCATCAAGAAGGGCCTCGCCCACCACGCCGCCACCGCCGCCCGCCTCGGCGTGCCCGAGCGCCAGGCCCCCTGGGACGTGCCGTACCTGCCGATCGACCCGGCCGACCTCGGGCGCGACTACGAGGCGGTGATCCGGGTCAACAGCCAGTCCGGCAAGGGCGGCATCGCCTACCTGCTGCAGACCGGGCACGGGCTGGACCTGCCGCGCCGGCTGCAGATCGAGTTCTCCCGGGTGGTCCAGGAGTCGACGGACGACAGCGGGCGCGAGATCACCGCCGACGAGCTGTACGGCCTGTTCCGCGCCGCCTACCTGGACGCGGCACCGGCCGCGGCGCACTGGCACACCGGGGAGGCCGACGGGCGGCACTTCGCGTCGCTGTCGCTCACGCCGGGAGGCGACCGGTACCGCGGGGAGGGCAACGGGCCGCTGGCCGCCGTGACGGCGGCGCTCGGCGCGGCCGGGCACGAGGTGGACATCCTGCAGTTCACCGAGCACGCCGTGCGCACCGGTCCCGACAGCGACGCCGTCGCCTACGTCGAGGCCCGGGTCGACGGGCAGGTGGTCTGGGGCGCCGGGCGCGACTCCTCGGTGCTGGCGGCCGGCGTCCGGGCGGTGCTCAGCGCCGTCGGGCGGGCGGGCGCCGGGGCCTCGGCCCCCGCGGGCGCCGGGGCGGTGCGGCAGGATGGGGCGATGACCGACGACACATCCCTGCCCAGCCGCAGCCGGGCGGTCGCCGACGCCCTCGCCGAGGCCGGCCTGCCCGGGGAGATCCGCGTCCTGCCCGATTCCGCCCGCACCGCCGCCGAGGCGGCCGCCGCCCTCGGCTGCGAGGTCGGCGCCATCGCCAACAGCCTGGTCTTCGTCTGCGACGGCGCGCCCCTGCTCGTCATGACCAGCGGCGCCCACCGCGTCGACACCGCCTTCCTCGCCCGCGTCCTGGGCACCGGGCCGATCACCCGGGCCAGCGCCGCCCAGGTACGGGAGGCCACCGGCCAGGCCATCGGCGGCGTCGCCCCGGTCGGCCACCCGGCGCCGCTGCGCACCGTCGTCGACACCGACCTCGCCGGGTACGCGCTGCTGTGGGCGGCCGCCGGCCACCCGCACACCGTGGTGCCGATGACGTACGAGGAACTGCTGAAGCTGACCGGCGGCACGGCGTCGGCGGTGGTCCCGCCGCAGGAGTAGCGGCAGCGGCAGGCCCACCGGGGCCGGCCCGCAGCACGCGGTCCGCACGCGGTGCGCACGGGGTTCCCGGTCAGCGCTGCCGCGAGGCGCGGGCGACCAGGAGCAGGAACAGGCCGCAGGCCGTGACCAGCAGCCAGCCCGGGCGGGAGGCGGCGGCGAGGCCCGCCGGGGTCGCGCCCGCCACCAGGCCGCCGGCCACGGCGACGCCGACGGCCGAGCCGACCTGCCGGGCCGTCGAGGTGATCGCCCCGGCCACCCCGGCGCGGTCCGCCGGCAGGCCGCCGACGGCCGTGTTGGTGATCGGCGCGTTGGCGAAGCCGAAGCCGGTGCCGAGCAGCAGCAGGGCGAGCAGCAGGACCGGAACGTCGGCCGCGCCCCCCTCGGACAGGCCGGTGCGCACCAGCAGCAGCGCCCCGCCGGCCGCGGTGAACCAGGCCGCGAGCAGCAGCGGCCGGCGCGGCCCGCCCCTGCTCACCAGCACGCCGGACAGCGGCGCGCACACCGTCGCCCCCAGCGCCATCGGCAGCGCGGCCAGCCCGGCGGCCGGCGGCGTCCACCCCCGGCCGTGCTGCAGCTGGAAGGTGGTGAGCAGCAGGCTCACCGTCAGCGCCACGAACACCGCCACCGCGCCCAGCACCGCCGTGCCGAACACCGGCCGCCGGAACAGCGCGAGGTCCATCAGCGGTTCGGCCCGGCGGCGTTCGGCCCGCACGAACCCGGCGGTGGCCGCCGCCGTCACCGCGTACCCCGCGAGCGTCCACGGCGAGGCCCAGCCCAGCCGCGGCCCCTCGATCAACACGGCCACCGCCGCCGCCACGGCCGCGGTGAGCAGGGCCTGCCCGGGCAGGTCGAGCCGGCGGGCGCGCGGTGCCCGCGACTCCGGCACGACCAGCGCCGTCAGCACCACGGCCGCCACCACCACCGGCACGTTCACCCAGAACACCGACCGCCAGCCGAAGGCCGCGACCAGCGCCCCGCCGGTCACCGGCCCCGCCGCCATGCTCAGCCCGAACACCGACGCCCACACCCCGATCGCCCGGGCCCGCTCCCGGGGGTCGGGCATCGCGTTCACCACGATGGCCAGTGCCACCGGGCTCAGCATCGAGGCGCCCACGCCCTGGAGGGCGCGCGCCGCGACCAGCGCGCCCGTCGACGGCGCGAGCGCGCAGCCGAGCGAGGCGAGGCCGAAGAGCAGCAGGCCGCACTGGAAGACCCGGCGGCGCCCGAAGCGGTCGGCGAGCGCGCCGGCCGTGATCAGCAGACTGGCGAGGACGACGGTGTAGGCGTCCACGATCCATTCCAGGTCGCGGGTGCCCACCTGCAGACCGCGCCCGATCGCGGGCAGGCCGACGTTGACGATCGTGGTGTCCAGGCCGACCAGGAACAGGCTCAGCGCGCAGACGGTGAGCACGGTCCAGCGCCGACGGGCGGTGAGCAGGGGCGGGGGCGGTGGTGCTGTCGCGGTGGTGGTCGTGGGGGTGGTGGTCGTGGGGGTGGTGGTCGCGGGGGTGGTGGTCATGGGGCGGACACGCCTTCCGGTCGGATCGTCATCACGGCGCGCCCATGCTGGGGCCGGGGGAGGGCCGTGGGGCAGCGTTCTTGCGGAAACCGCAAAGGGGTGGTCCCGGGGCAGAATCACGTCCATGGACGCCGACCCCGCCACCACCGACGCCGCCGCCGACGCCGCTGCGGCTGCCGTTGCCACCGACGGCGCCGACGACGACGTCGCGGAGACCATCGCCGCCATCGGGCCCCGGCTGCGTGCGCTGCGCCTCGGCCGGGGCCTCACCCTGGACGCCCTCGGCACCGCCACCGGCATCTCCGTGAGCACCCTGTCCCGCCTGGAGTCCGGCCACCGCCGCCCCACCCTCGACCTGCTCATCCCGCTCGCCCGCGCCCACCGCGTCGCCCTGGACCACCTGATCGCCGCCCCCGCCACCGGCGACCCCCGCGTCCACCTGCGACCCCGCCGGCGCGACACCGGCAGCGTGCTCGTCCCGCTCACCCAGTACCCCGGCCGGGTGCAGGTCTTCAAACAGGTCCTCGCCCCGCGCGAACCCCGGCTGGTCAGCCACGCCGGCTACGAATGGCTCTACGTGCTCGCCGGCGACCTGCGGCTCCTCGTCGGCGACCGCGCGTTCACCCTCCACCCCGGCGAGGCCGCCGAGTTCGACACCGCCGAGCCGCACTGGTTCGGCCCGGCGGGCGCCGACGCCGTGGAGATCCTCCACCTCTACGGCCCCCACGGCGACCAGGCCGTGCTGCGCACCGGCGCCGCGTCCGGGGGGTAGCCGGAGTCCTCGGGCGTCCGACGTCGGGCCCTTGTCGGGTGGCCTCCGTGATCGTGTGTTCGTCCTCCGGCCGGGCGAGGCCGCCGAGTTCGGCCCGCCGCCCGTGGGCGTCACGGTCCCCACGGGCAGCACCGGCGCCGCCCGGCCCGCGGGGGCGTTTCGAGTCGTGATCCGGGACGAGGCCCGGCACCCCGGCTCAGGTTCCGGGGAGGATGCGGCGCGTTTCGTAGGCCCACATCGCGATCTCGACCCGGTTGCGGGCGCCGAGTTTGGCCATCAGGCTCGCCAGATGCGTCTTCACCGTGCTGAGGCTGATGTGCAGCGCGTCGGCGATCTCGGTGTTGGTCAGCCCGCGGGCGACGGCGAGGAGCACCTCCTCCTCGCGGGCGGTGACGGGTGAGACCGGCTGGGCCGCGGGCCGGCCGGCGGGCAGGTCCGCGAAGGCCCGGAGCAGACGGACGGTGACGCTGGGCGCGATGAGCGCCTCCCCGTCGGACGCCGACCGGACGGCCTGGGCCAGAAGGTCCGGTCCCGTGTCCTTGAGGAGGAATCCGCGGGCACCGGCACGCAGCGAGCCGTAGACGTACTCGTCGAGGTCGAACGTGGTGATGACGACCACGGCCAGCGGGTCGGCGACGCCCGGGCCGGCGAGCAGCCGGGTGGCCGCGAGCCCGTCGAGTCCGGGCATGTGGATGTCGAACAGGCAGACGTCGGGGCGCAGTTCGCGGGCCAGCCGGACCGCTTCCCGTCCGTCGGCGGCCTCGCCGACCACCTCGATGCCGGGCTGGGCGTCCAGCATGATCCGCAGCCCGGTGCGGATGATCGTCTGGTCGTCAGCGACCAGGACGCGAATGGACACCGCTCTCGCTCCTCGCTCTCGGCAGCTCGGCTTCGACGTGCCAGCCCCGGTCGGCGCCCGGGCCGGCTCGTAGTGTGCCGCCGATCAGGGTCGCGCGCTCGCGCAGCCCGGTGAGTCCGTACCCGTCGCGACCCCGGCCGGTGCGCCGGCCGTCGTCGCGCACGCTCACCCGTACCGTGTGCCGTTCCGTGGCGACCCGGACGACGACCTCGGTCGCGTCGACCGCGTGGCGCCGCGCGTTGGTCACCGACTCCTGCACGATCCGGTAGACGGCGGCGTCCACGGCCGGGGGCAGCGCGTCCAGTTCGCCGTCGAGCCCCAGGTCGACCCTGAGGCGACCACCCGGGGTGCGCACCAGGCGCTCCAGATCCGCGACGCCGGCAGGGGGCGCCAGCTCGGCGCCGACCCCGCGGTCGCGCAGTGCGGCGACCATGGCGCGCATCTCCTCCAGCGTGCGCGCCCCTTCCTCCTCGACCCCCTCCAGCGCCCGGACCGCGGCGGACGGGTCGGTGCCCGCGAGCACCCGGCCCGCCTGGGCGATGATCACCATGGCCGACACGTGGTGGGCCACCGTGTCGTGCAGTTCCCGGGCGAGCTGTTCGCGCTCGCGGGAGCGCACCTGCTCCAACTGCCGCTCGCGAGCGGTCACCCGGAACCGCACCGCAGCCCCGAGCACGCCGGGCAGCAGCCCGAAGACGAAGCCCACGACCCGCTCGACGGCCGGGCCCTCGGCCGTGACGGCGCACAGCGCGCACGCCGCGACGATCACCGCGCCGCCCAGCACGATCTCCCGTCCCGATCCCCACCGGGGCAGCGCGTACACCAGCACGAGCACGACCGCGGCCGTGTCCAGGCCGACGGGCCCGCGCGGTGCGGCGACGAGCGCGGCCGCCTGAAGGAGGATCACCGAGCCGAACGCCAGCGTGACCGTCGCCAGCGGGCGGGTCCGCCGCCACAGGGGCAGCAGGCACAGCCAGACGGTGAACACCACCGCCACCGGACGCCACACGACGTCCTCGCGCAGGGCGGCCTCCAGCGCCACACCGGCAAGGCCCGCGGCGGGCAGCGCCCAGTCCCGCCGCACCCGGGCGGGCGCGGCGGGCGGCCGGGGTTCGGTCCACAGGGTTCGCAGGTCGTCTCGTAGCACGGTTCTCAGCCTAGGGACCGCGGCGTGCCGCGCATCGGCCGAAAGGACGGGTCGTCACTCCGCCCCGGGGCCGACGGATCCGCGGCCCGCGGGCCGATGCCGCGGAGCGCCGTGGCGAGGAGCCTCGGCACCGTCGGCCGCACAAGGACGGCCGACGAGGTGGTTGGAGGACCCGATGCTCTCGAAAGCCCTGTTGCGCCTGGGGGCAGGCGCCGCCCGCCGTCCCCGGCGGGTGATCGCGGCATGGCTGGTCGCCGCCACGCTCGCCGTCCTCGCCGCCGTCGCCTTCGGCGGGCGGAACGCGGATGCGATGACCGCTCCGGGACTGGACTCGCAGCGGGCCGCGGAACTGATCGCGCGGGCCGGCACCGGCCAGGAGGGGATGACCGCCCAGGTGGTCGTCACCCCCCTCGACGGCGCCGCGACGTTCTTCGACCACGACGGCGCGCGCGCCGCTCTCACGCGGCTGCGGACCGAGGTGGAGCGGCTGCCGCACGTGCTCGGCACCAGCGATCCGGCGGGGGCGCTCGACGCGGGCGGGGACACCGCCGTGCGCGGCGGCCTCGTCTCGGCCGACGGGCGGATCGCGGTCGTCCGGGTGCAGTACCCCGACCAGAGCCGGCTGTCGGCCGAGGACCTCGACGCCCTCGTCGGTCTCGGCGACCGGCTGCGCGCCGAACTGCCGCTGCGCGTCGAGATGGGCGGGGACCTCTTCTACGCCTTCGCCGACCCCGACGGCGGCGTGAGCGAGTTGATCGGCCTCCTCGCCGCGGCCACGATCCTGTTCCTGGCGTTCGGTTCGCTCGTCGCCGCCGCGCTGCCGATCGGCATGGCGGTCTTCGGACTGACCGTCGGGGTCGCCACGATGACGGTCCTGGCGGGGGTGACGGACGTCCCCACCTTCGCACCGGTCCTGGGCAGCATGGTCGGGCTCGGAGTGGGCATCGACTACGCGCTGTTCGTGCTCGCCAGGCACCGGGAGTACCTCGCGCGCGGGCTCGATCCCCGCGAGGCGGCGGGCCGGGCGGTGGCCACGGCGGGCCGGCCCGTGGTCTTCGCGGGCGGCACCGTCGTCGTGTCGATCCTCGGCCTGGCGGTCGCGAACGTCCCGTTCATGACGGTGGGCGGGCTCGCCGTCTCGATCGTCGTCCTGGCCATGGTGCTCGCGTCGGTGACGCTGCTGCCGGCCTTCCTCGGCGCCGCCGGCCCACGCCTGGCCCGGCCCGGCCGGATCGGCCGGGCCCTGCAGCACAGGCGGCCGGGCCGACTCGCGCGGCGCCGGGACCCGGCGGCAGGCGCCGCCCACGCCGCCGGGTGGCGTCGCTGGATCGGGCACGTCGGCCGGCACCCGGTGCCCTACGCGGTCGGCGCGGCGGGGCTGCTGCTGACCGCGGCGCTGCCCGTGCTCGGCCTGCGCGTCGGCCTGCCCGACGACGGCTCACTGCCCCACAGCCGTACCGAGCGCCGGGCCTACGACCTCGTCGCCGAGGGGTTCGGCCCCGGCACCAACGGTCCCCTCGTCATCGCCGCGGACCCCACCGGTGATCCGGGAGCGCTGGACCGGCTCGTCGCAGCGGTCGCGGCGGATCCGGGCATCGCATCCGTCGCACCGACGCACCTCGACCGGGCCACCGGCATCGCGACCCTCGTGGTGTTCCCGACCACCAGCCCCCAGGACGGGGCCACGGCCGACACCATCGCCCGGCTGCGCACCGACGTGCTGCCCGCGGCGATCGGGCACGGCCCGGCCAGGGCCCACGTCGGCGGCGCCGCCGCGAGCCTGTCCGACGTGGGCCGACGCACCAGCCAACGCCTGCCGGTGTTCGTCGCCGCCGTGCTGGCGATGTCGTTCCTGCTGCTGGTGCTGGTCTTCCGCTCGGTCCTCGTACCGCTCAAGGCGGTCCTGCTGAACCTGCTGAGCATCGGCGCGGCCTACGGCATCATGGTCGCGGTCTTCCAGTGGGGCTGGGGAGGCCCACTCATCGGGCTGGAAGCGACGGTTCCGATCGTGTCGTTCATCCCGATGTTCCTCTTCGCCATCCTGTTCGGCCTGTCGATGGACTACGAGGTGTTCCTCCTCTCCCGCGTACGCGAGGAGTACCTGCGCACCGGCGACAACGGCACGGCGATCGTCGAGGGCATCTCGGGCACCGCCCGGATCATCACCTCGGCCGCCCTCATCATGGTGGCGGTCTTCCTGTCCTTCGCCGTCGCCGACGACCCCTCCAGCAAGATGTTCGGGCTCGGCCTGGCCACCGCGATCTTCGTCGACGCCACGGTCGTCCGCATGGTGCTGGTGCCGGCGACCATGACACTCCTCGGCCGGGCCAACTGGTGGCTGCCGAAGTGGCTGGACCGGGTGCTTCCCCGCGGGCCGGTCGGCACCGACGGCACCGACGGCATCGACGGCATCGACGGCATCGACGCCGAACCCGCGGGTGGCGCCCCGCGTCCACGGCCGGCCGACCGCTGACCCCGACTCTGGCCCGCCTCGGGGCGTCCGGCACCTCGGCGCGTCACCCGGGGCACGTCGAGTCGTCGTCACCGGGTGGTCCCGGTGGGGGCGGTCCGCCGGGTGGGGCGGTGGGCGGGCCGGCCGGTGAGGGCCAGGGCGACGGCTTCGAGCGCGCTGGTGAAGGAGACCTCGCTCAGGACGCCCGGGGCGGCGACCTGGTCGCCGACGAGGAGGACGCCGTCGCCGCGGTCGATCGCGGGGCGGTCGCGCCAGGTGGTGCCCGGGCGGTCCACCGCACCGGTGCGGCCGGCCGCGACGGCGGTGCGGCGCCAACACAGGCGCTCCGCCCAGCCCGGGAAGCCCAGCTCCAGCAGGTGTTCGGCCCGGGCCACCCCGGACTCCCGCGACTCACCGGGAGCCAGCGGAAGTTGGGCCTGGACCAGCTGCTCGCCGGCCGGGGCCAGACTGCCGTCCTGGGTGGTGAAGCGCTCCACCCAGCCGGTGCGGTCGAGGTCCGAGACGAAGAAGGCGTCGCCGTGCCGGGAGCGCAGCGCCACGTCGAGCAGCAGCGTCCGGCCGCTCTCCCCGGACAGGCCCGGGTCGCCCAGCAGCCGGCGCGCCGACTCCAGCGAGGTCGCGACGATCACCGGGTGGTCGGCGGGCGGCAGCGCCTCCAGCCGGGAGCCGGTCTCCACCCGCACGCCCAGCTCCCGGGCGCGGGCCGTCATCCGGTCGATCACCGACTGCCAGCCGCCCACCGGGTACACCGCCTCCGGCGGCAGGCTCGCGGCGCGGCGCAACCGCTCCTGGGTGAACGCCGCCGACAGCAGCCCCGGATCGTGGTGGAAGGTCGCCACGGCGGCGAAGTTGGCCGCCGCCCGGGCCGTCCGCTCGCCCGCCACCTCGCTCGCCCAGCCCAGGAAGGTCCGGCCGACCGGCGCGTCCCGACGGGCCGCCAGCCGGGAGAGCGCCAGCGGCGGCAGCGCGTGCAGCCGGCCGTCGAGGAGGTAGCGGGTGCGCAGCAGCGCGCCGAGCGGGACGCGGGCCGTCGGGCCGGCCAGCCCGCGCTGCCGCAGCCACGCCCAGTGCGGGCCGCGCCGGTAGAAGGCGTGCGGTCCCTCGTTGGTCCGGTACGGCGCCTGTGCGGTGCGGGCCCGTCCGCCGAGCCGCCGGTGTGCCTCGTGGAGCGTCACCCCGGCGCCCGCCTCGGCCGCCGAGATGGCCGCCGTCAGCCCGCCGAAGCCCCCGCCGATGATCGTGATTCGCCGCGTCATGGGCCCGTCCTCCGCTGTTCGTCCGTGTCCGGCCGGTCCGGGGCGCCCCCGGCCGCGGCCGCTGTCGGGAGGCAGACGGCGCGGCGGGCCCGGATGTGACAGCGCGCCGCCCGGCGCGCGTCCGGGGTGGGCGCCCGTCTCCGGCGGGGCGGCGGGCCGGGGCAGCGTTGCCGCGACCGGGACGTCCTGGTTCGATCGTCCGTATGGACCAGGACGCCAACCCCGAGATCGCCGCCACGCTGCGCCAGATCGGCCCCCGGCTGCGTCGGCTGCGCGAGCGCAAGGGCATGTCCCTGGCCGAGCTCGGCCAGGCCACCGGCATCTCCAAGAGCACGCTCTCCCGGCTGGAGTCCGAGCAGCGCAAACCCAGCCTGGAACTCCTGCTGCCGATCGCCGCCGCCCTCGCCGTCCCGCTGGACGAGATCGTCGCCGCCCCGCGCGTCCAGGACCCGCGTGTCCACCAGCACCCGGGGCGCGCCGACGGGCGGACCTTCGTCCCGCTCTCCCGCCACCGCACCGAGCCCCGGGCGTTCAAGATCACCATCCCGGCGGCCCAGCAGACCCCCTCCCTCGCCACCCACACCGGGCACGAATGGCTCTACGTGCTCTCCGGCCGTCTGCGGCTGCTGCTCGGCGAGCACGACGTCGTCCTCGCGGCCGGCGAGGCGGCCGAGTTCGACTGCCAGAACCCGCACTGGTTCGGCTCCACCGGGGCCGGTGACGTCGAAGTCCTCAGCCTCTTCGGCAAACAGGGCGAACGCCTCCACCTCCGCGCCCGCACCCGCCCCAAGGGATCCTGAGGGGTCCCACCACGGCCCTCCTCGGTCACGTCCCGCCCGCCCTTGCTCTGCGCCGCCACGTTCGGCCTGTCCGCTCGGCCCGAACTCGCCGACCCGGCCGCCGAAGCCCGGCGCACCCGGAGAGGCGACCGGCCGCTCCCGCATCCGCCCCAAGGGACCCTGAGGGGTCCCATCACGGCCCTCCTCGGTCATGTCCCGCCCGCCCTTGCTCCGCGTCGCCACCTTCGACCTTGTCTGCTCGGCCTGAACTCGCCGACCTGGCCGCCGAGGACCGGCGCACCCGGGCCGGAGAGGCGACCGGCCGCGCCCGCGAGCGGACCAGGAGTAGGAAGTCGGCGGGGTCGACTTTCTGTGCGGGGGTGAGCGGCGGGTCGTGCGGGTTCTTCGGTGGGTGGCCGGGAGTGGGAAGTCGGTCGGGTCGACTTTCTGTACGGGTCGTCGGCCCGCACTGCTGCTGGGGGTCGTCCTTCGGTGGGTGGGCCGGGAGTGGGCACTAGGTTGGGCCCCCATAACACACCAACGGGTGGTCACGGGACGGCGTGGAGGGGGGTCGGGGGTGGGGTGGGGAGGCCGGCGTGGCGGGCGAGGGCGGCGGCCTCGCCGCGGGAGGTGACGTCGAGCTTGGCCAGGATGTTGGCGACGTGGAACTTCACCGTGGACTCGCTGATGTGCAGGGTGGCCGCGATCTCGCGGTTGCGGCGGCCCCGGGCGAGCTGGTCCAGCACCTCCAGCTCCCTCGGGTGCAGGCCCTCCAGGGAGTGGGTCGCGGCGCCCGGGCAGGCCTGCGGGGCGTGCAGGGGAAGGTCGACGGTGACCGTGGTGCCCCAGCCCGGGACGGCGTCGAGCGTCAGGCGCCCGGCCAGGGCGGAGATCCGGTCGGCGGTGCGGTGGACGGCCAGTGCGTCGGCGGTCAGCAGCCCCGGGCCGTCGTCCCGGACGACCGCGCGCAGGCCGTTGTCGACGAACTGCCACCGCACGTGCAGACGGCTCAGGCCCTCCTGTTCCAGCATGGCGAGCACCGTGGCGCGGACGGCCTCGCGGGCGGTGTGGGCGGTGTCGGTGGGCACCGTGCGGTCCCCCTCGGCCGGGGGCAGCAGGTCCAGCCGGATCGGGCTGTGACGGAGCAACGGCCGTACCGCGTCGGCGAGTCGGGAGAACGCGGTGGCGGCCGGCTCCTCGCTCAGCTCGCGGTCGAGGGCGGCGGCTCCGCGCAGGTCGAGCAGGGCGGTGACGGCCAGCTCGGTGGCGTTGCGCCGGGCGGTCGCGTCGTCCAGGGCGGCGGAGCGCAGCGGCGCGAGGATCGTGGAGAGCGCGGAGGCGTGGGCGCCGCCGAGTTCGGCGATGGTGCGCGCCCGGGCGCTCGCCGAGGCGCGTGAGGCGGCGGCGTGGGTGGGCGCGGCGTCGACGGCCCGGTGGTGGGAGTGGGTGGTCAGCAGCTCCCACAGCTGCTGCAGCACGCGCAGCGCCCGTTCGGGCACCGGCGCCGCCCCGGCGCGGCCGCCGTGCGGCCCGCCCGCCGCGCGGACCAGGACCAGCAGCGCGCCGTTGCTGCCGGTCGGCGCCGCCGCCACGGCGACGGCCGGGTGCGGGCGCCCGCCGAGCACCGCCTCGCCCTGCCAGGGACGGCCGGGCGTCACCTCCTCCCGGAGCCTGGCGAGCTCCGCACCGGTGATCCGCGCGGACAGCTCCTCGGGGCCGGCGGCGCTCGCGGGGGAGTGCGTGCAGATCCCGCTCAGCTGGGCCAGCGCCAGGTGCGGGACGATCCCGGCGATCACCTCGGACATCTTCGCCATGAGCCTCGGCCGGGGTGTGCGCAGCACCTCGGCGGTGAGGGCCAGTGCCCCCGCGGGGTCGTCCCAGGACCACCCGCCGGCCCCCGGCCCGTCCTCGCCCCCCGGCCCGTCCCCGCGCCCGTCCTCGTGTCCGCCGTCGCCCCGCAGCTGCTCCGCCATGCCGACCAGCGTAGTTCGCGCCCGCCCCCGCCGGCCCGGCCGAACGGACAGGTGGAACCGCCCGAACGGCCGGGCGGACGGCGCCGTCCTCCGCACCAGGCTGGAGTCGTCACCGGGACGAGCCAAGTCCCCTGGAACGAACGAACGGTGGGCATTCCCATGAGCAACACCTCCGGCCCCGGAACCCTTCCGACCAAGGCCATCGGCTTCACCGAGTACGGCGGCGTGGACGTCCTGCGGCCGATCGGGATCGAGCTGCCCGCGCCCGGTCCGGGCCAGGTGCGGATCGCCGTGCGCGCCGTCGGCGTCAACCCGCTCGACCACAAGGTGCGCTCCGGCGCGCTGACCGGTCTGTTCCCGGTCACCTTCCCCGCCGTCCTCGGCTACGAGGTCGCGGGTGTGGTGGAGTCCGTCGGCGCGGACGTCACCGAGTGGCGGAGCGGCGACGAGGTGCTGGGCGGGGTGCACGGCGGCGGGTACGCGGAGCACGTGCTGGCGGAGGCGGGCCGGCTGGTCCGCAAGCCGGCCGCGCTGGACTGGGCGCGGGCCGCGGCGGTGCCGGTGGCCGCGGAGACCGCCTGGCGCTCCCTCGACCTGCTGGACGTGCGGTCCGGCCACACGCTGCTGGTGCACGGCGCGGCGGGCGGCGTCGGCACGCTGCTGCTGCAGTTCGCCCGGGCCCGGGGGATCCGGGTGATCGGTACCGCGAGCGAGGCCAACCACGGGTACCTGCGCGAGCTGGGCGCCGTGCCGGTGGCGTACGGCGAGGGCCTGGCCGGGCGGGTCCGGGCCGTCGCCCCCGACGGTGTGGACCGGGTGCTGGACGCGGCCGGGGCGGGCGTGCTGCCGCTGTCGGCCGAGCTGGCGGGTGGCGTGGAGCACGTGCTGACCATCGCCGACTGGCAGGGCGCCGAGCAGCACGGGGTCCGTTTCACCGGCGGCGAGGCGACCGAGACCTACGACCGCCCGGCGCTGAACGGCGCGCTCGACCTGTTCGGGGCGGGCGAACTGACGCTCCCGCTGCACCGGGTGCTGCCGCTGGCGGACGCGGCCGAGGCGCAGGCCGAGAGCGCGCGCGGGCACCTGCGGGGGAAGATCGTCCTGATCGTTCCCTAAGTCCGGATTGGTCTGATTTTCACTCGTTTGGAATAATCCGACGCTCGGAATCCCCGTGATCACGGGGATCGCCCGGTCGGCCGACATGCGCTCCCCCATTCGAGTGCAGAGGGTTGACCGGGAGTGACGGGCGGCGTCGGGCCGCCCGCGCGCACGAGGTCAGGAGGACCCGGATGGACAGGCGAGCGGTGGTCGGAGAGTTCCTCGGAACGCTGTTGTTGGTGCTGCTGGCGGTGGGCGCGGCGGTGCTGGCGGGGGAGGCCATCGGCTCGGTGGGCATCGCGCTCGCGTTCGGCTTCGTGCTGCTCGCGCTCGCGTACGCGATCGGCCCGGTCTCCGGCTGCCACGTGAACCCGGCGGTGACGCTCGGTTTCCTGCTGGCCCGCCGGATCGACGGCCGCACGGCGGTGTCGTACTGGGTCGCGCAGGTGCTCGGCGCCATCGCCGGTGCGGCGCTGGTGCTGGTGCTCGCCAAGCAGGTCCCCGGCCTGGAGACCCACGGCAAGCTCGGCACCAACGGCTGGGGTGACCGCTCGCAGGTCCACATGAACGCCGGTGGCGCCTTCCTGACCGAGATCGTGCTGACCTTCCTGCTGGTCTACGTCGTCCTCGCGGTCACCCACCGGCTCGCCGTCACCGGCTTCGACGGGCTGCCGATCGGCATGGCCCTGGTGGTCGTGCACCTGGTCGGCATCCCGCTCACCGGCACCTCGGTGAACCCGGCCCGCAGCCTCGGCCCGGCCCTGTTCGCGGGCGGCCCGGCGCTCTCCCAGCTGTGGCTGTTCCTCCTCGCCCCGCTGCTCGGCGGCGCCCTCGCGGCCGGCGTGCACCTGCTGACCCACCCGCAGCCCAACCTCCCCGCGGCCGAGGCCCTCGCCACGGACGCCCGGGCCGCGGCGTAACACGGCCCGGGGGGTGTCACCGGCCGGAGCCGGGCGGTTACAGTTCGGCGTCATGGACGACGAGAGGACCGTGGCCGCCCGGGGGGCCGGCGGGCGGCTGGCGGGGAAGTGCTGCGTGGTCACCGGCGCGGCGAACGGGATCGGCCGCGCCGTCGCCGAACTCTTCGCCCGGGAGGGCGCGTCGGTGGTGGCCACCGACCTCGACGGCGACGGACTGCGGCGGCTGGCCGAACGGCTGCCGCGGTCCGTCACCACGGTGGAGGGGGACGTCTCGCGGGACGAGGACGCCCGCCGGATGATCGCCGCCGCCGTCGAGCGGCACGGCCGGCTGGACGTCCTGGTCGCCAACGCGGGGGTCATCCCGCTGCTGGAGATCACCGAGGCGGACGCCGCGGACTGGGACCGCGTGATGGCCGTCGACGGCCGGGGGATGTTCCTCACCTGCAAGTACGCCATCGAGGCGATGGCGCAGGCGCAGGCCGGGGGAGCGATCGTCTGCGTCTCGTCCATCTCCGGC
Source organism: Kitasatospora sp. NPDC059462 (assembly GCF_042749955.1). Classification (NCBI taxonomy): domain Bacteria; kingdom Bacillati; phylum Actinomycetota; class Actinomycetes; order Kitasatosporales; family Streptomycetaceae; genus Kitasatospora; species Kitasatospora sp. NPDC059462. The sequence goes on from NZ_JBHYUU010000076.1 coordinate 18,902, forward strand.
GTCGCCGGGCAGCGCGGCCAGGCCGTCTACGGCCCCGCCAAGTTCGTCGCCTCCGGCCTCACCAAGCACCTCGCCGTGGAGTGGGCCGACCGGGGGATCCGGGTCAACGCCGTCGCCCCCGGCACGATCACCACCGAGCGGGTCGCCCAGCTGCGGGACGAGCCCGGCGGGCCCGAGTACCTCGCCGCCATCGAACAGCGCCACCCGATGCGCCGCCTGGGCTCTCCTGCGGAAGTGGCCGCGGCCGTCCTCTTCCTGGCGTCCGACGAGGCGTCGTTCATCACCGGTGCCGTCCTCCCGGTGGACGGCGGCTACCTGGCCCAGTGACCCGGCCCGGCCGTCACTGCGCCGCGTCCGTCACTGCGCCGCGTCCGTCACTGCGCCGCGTCCGTCACCGCGCCGCGTCCGGCGCCGCTCCCGGCTCGCCGGGCTCCCCGGAGAAGCCGACCTCGCCCCGGTGCAGGACGTGCACGACGGCCGCCCCGGACGCCCCGGCCGCCCCGGCCGGCGTCGGCGGGAGGGTCTGCGCGGTCAGGACGACCGTCCGCCCGGTGGTGGCGGCCGACGACAGCAGGTGCGCGTGCAGCCGGGCGGCGACGGCCGGGGCCAGGCCCCGGTCCGGTTCGTCGAGCAGCAGCAGACTCGGGGAAGCGGTCAACGCCCTGGCCACCGCGACGAGTTGCTGCTGACCGCCGGAGAGCGTCCCGGCCCGCCGGGGGAGCAGCGCGGAGAGCTCCGGGAACAGTTCCAGCGCCTCGCCCGCGGGGCCGCGCCGGGGGCGGGCGCCGAGGGCGAGGTGCTCGGCGACGGTGAGCGAGGGGAACACCGCCCGCTCCGCCGGCACCAGCGCGAGGCCGAGCCGCACCCGCTGGTGCACGCCGAGCGCGGTGACGTCCCGCCCGCGCCACACCACCCGCCCGGCGGCCGGCCGGACCAGCCCGGCCATCGCGTGCAGCACGCTCGTCCGGCCGGACCCGTTCCGGCCGAGCAGCACCGTCACCCGCCCGGAGGGCACGGCCAGGTCCACGCCGTGCAGGGCCTCCAGCGGGCCGTACCGCACGCGCACGGCCAGCAGGGCGATTTCGACGGGCACGGGGGGCTCCCAGGGGTCGGCGGGTGAGGGTGAGGGGCGGGGGGCGGGGCGGGGCGGAGGTGGTCACCGGCCCCAGGCGCGGACCACCCGGGGGTCGGCCAGCACCGCCGCCGTCGGGCCGGCCGCGACCACCCGGCCGTCGGCCATCGCGTAGACGGTGTCGGCGAGTTCGGCCACCAGGCCGGGGTCGTGCTCGACCACCAGCAGGGCCATGCCGTCGTCGGCCAGACCGCGCAGGACGGTGAGCAGGCGGGCGGTCTGCGCGGTGTCCAGGCCCGCCGCCGGCTCGTCCAGCAGCAGGACGCGCGGCTCGCCGGCCAGCGCCCGCGCCAGTTCGACCAGCCGCAGCACACCCGTCGACAGCCCGCCGGCCGGCTCCGCCGCCACCGGGCCCAGCCCGAACACGGCGAGCGCGCGCGCCGTCAGGCCGTCCGCCGCGCCCGGGCGCTGCTCGGCGCCGACCCGGACGTTGTCCGCCACCGACAGGGTCGGGAAGACGGCGATCTGCTGGAACGTGCGGGCCAGTCCGAGCCGCACCCGCGCGTGCACCGGGAGCCGGGTGACGTCCCGGCCGCCGAGCAGTACCCGGCCCGCATCCGGGCGCGCGGTACCGGCCAGGCAGTCGAACAGCGTGCTCTTCCCGGCGCCGTTCGGCCCGATCAGCGCCGTCACCCGCCCGGGCGCCGCGACCAGGTCGACCCCCGCCACCGCCTTGATCCCCCCGTACCGCCGCACCACCCCGCGCGCCGTCAGCCGGGCCCCGGGGGCGCGGTGCAGGACGGTCACGGCCCGGCCCCGCCGTCCCCCGCCCGGCGGTCGCCGGCCAGGACGCGCCTCGGTGGGGTAGGTGGGCGCGGCGGGGCGGGGCGCGGGCCTCCCCGGATGGCCCGCCGTCGGCTGCCCGGCGGGTGGTCGGGCGGTGCGGCGTCCGCCGTCGGCGGGCCGGTGGGCGTGGTGGGGCGAAGTGCGGTCATGATCCGGCCTCCTCGAATGGTCCGCCGTCGGCCGGTCGGCGGGCGGGGCGGGGTGCGGCGCGGTGGGTGTGGTCATGGTCCGGCCTCCTCGGATGCTCCGCCATCGGCGGGCTCCGCCCCAGCCGCCTCTGTCGGCCTCGCCGCCGTCCGGTGGGTGGCGGTCAGGTCGTGCATCGGTCGGGCTGGTGGGCGTGGTGGGGCGGAGTGCGGCTCTCCTCGGCTGTTCGGCCGTCGGTTGTCCCCCGTGGGCGGGCCGGTCGTGGTCCGGCTTCCTCGGATGGTCCGCCGTCGGCGGGTGGCCTGCGCTCGGACCCGTCGGCCCGCCGCGCTCCTGTGGACGGCGGTCAGGACGGGCATCGGATGGGCCGGTGGGTGTGGTGCGGTGGGGCCATGAGGTGGCTTCCTCGGACGGGTCCGCTGTCGGCATGGGGATGGTCAGCGCCCGGTGGTCGGCCGGGGCCGGTCGGCGGGCGCGGTGGGGTGTGGTCGTGGTTCGGTCTCCTCGGATGGTCCGCCGTCGGCGGGTGGGCGGTGGCCTGTGCCTGGACCCGTTCGGCCTGCCGGGGTCGGCCGGTCGGCGGGCTTCGCCCCAGCCGCCTCTGCCGGCCTCGCCGCCGTCCGGTGGGTGGCGGTCGGGGCAGGCATCGGTTGGGCCGGTGGGCGTGGTGCTCCTCGGCGGGTGGGGGGTGGTCGGCGCCCGCGCTCGTCGGGGTCGGCGGGCGTGGTGGGGCGGAGTGCGGCTCTCCTCGGATGCTCGGCCGTCGGTTGTCCGCCGTGGGCGGGCCGGTGGGGTGGGGTGTGATCGTGGTTCGGTCTCCTCGGATGGTCCGCCGTCGGCGGGTGGGCGGTGGCCTGTGCCCGGACCCGTCGGCCCGCCGCCGTCCGGTGGGTGGCGGTCAGGATGGGCATCGGTTGGGCCGGTGGGTGTGGTGCGGTGGCGGCATGGGGCGGCTTCCCTGGGCGGGTGGGTAGGTGGAAGTCGGCGGTCGCGCTCGCCGGGGGCGGCCGGCGGGTGGGGTGGAGGGCGATCATGGTCCGGCCTGCCCGGATGCTCCGCCGTCGGACGGTCGGCGGGCGGCGATCAGTGCCCGGACCCGTCGGCCCGTCGGGGTCAGGCGGCCGGTGGGTGCTGCCGTCGCCGCCGGCGCCGGCCTCGCCGCCGTGCGGGTGGCGGCGAGGCCGGCCAGGCCGCCCGGGAGGCGGCCGATGGCGGCGGCCAGCGCGCCGACCGCCACGGCTGACACCCCCGCCACCGTGCCCGCGTCCAGGCCGATGAGCAGGGCCGCCGCCAGGACGGCGGCCGACGCGCTGTCCGCGCCCGCGACGACGACGGCCGCGAACCAGAGCAGGCCCCGCACGGGGTCGAACGCCGCCGCGTCGAACGCGCGCCCGGCCATGCCCATCAGGCCGCCGCCGAGCGCCGCCAGGGCGGCGCCCGCCACGAACGCGAACAGCTTGAGCCCCGGCACGTTCACCCCCGCCGCGGCGGCCCCGGGCTCGTGGTCGCGCATCGCGCTCAGCGCCCGGCCGGTGCGCCCGCCGTGCAGGGCCCGGACCACGGCCGCGCCCAGTCCGAGCAGCAGCAGTTCGGCGACGTAGAAGGCGCGGTCGCCGGCCAGGAACGCGGGCCGGTCCAGGACCAGCCCGGTGGTGGCGTACGGCTGCTGGAAGACGAAGCGGCTCAGCGTCGTGCCCACCGCGAAGGTCACCAGCGCCAGGGCCAGGCCGCGCCGCCGGATCGCCGGCCAGCCGGTGAGCAGGCCGAGCGGCGCGGTGACGAGCACGGCGAACAGCAGCGCGGGCGCGGCCGGCAGGGCGGGCAGGCCGGGGATCCGCCCGGACATCAGCAGCGCCGTCCCGAGCGCGCCCAGCCCCGCGTACCCGGCCTGGCCGAGCGAGATCTGCCCGCCGTAGCCGGTCACCACCACGATCGACAGCAGCACCAGCGCCAGCGCCGGCACCAGCAGCGCGCTGCGCAGGTCGTTGCCGCGGAAGCCCAGCGGCAGCAGGAGCAGCACCAGGCAGACCGCCCGCGCCGCCCGCGCGCCCCCGCCGCCCCGGGCCCGCGTCCACGGCGGGACGGGCCGGACGTCCGGCCGCCCCGGGCCGTCGGCGAGCCGGGGACCGGCCAGCAGCGCGGCGGCCAGCAGCGCCACCACGAACAGGTTCGCCTGCACCGCCTGCACCAGCGGCAGCAGCTGACCGTCCGGCCGGAACCGGGTCAGCTCCGCCTGCAGCACACCGAGCCCGAGCCCGGTCACCACCGCGACCGGGATGCTCCGCAGCCGGGCGGCCACCGCGACCGCCATCGTCTCCATGACCAGCAGCGGCAGCCCGTACGGGTCGAGCAGCAGGTACGGCGCGAGCGCGATCCCGACCAGCCCGGCGGTGAACGAGCCGAACGCCCACCCGGCCGCCGACACCCGGTCGGCGTCCACCCCGGCCAGCTCGGCGAGCCGCCGGTCGTCCACCACCGCCCGCACCCGCAGCCCGAACGGTGTGAACCGGGTCGTCGCCCCGACCGCGAGGGCGAGCACCAGGATCGCGGCCAGCTGCGCCACCGTGTCCGGGCGCAGCGTGTGCCCACCGGGCAGCGCGAGGGCGGCCCCGCCGAACGGGGACGGCGCGCCGCTCACCGGACCGGCGCCCCACACCAGCACCACCACCCCGATGAGCAGCACGAACACGCCGAGCCCGGCCACCATCGTCTCGGCCGGTCCGGCGCCGCGCCGTTGCAGCGGCCGGTACACCAGGGCGTCCAGCAGCACCCCGAGGGCGGGTGCCACCAGCAGCAGGCAGCACGCCACGGCCGGCCAGACCGGCCAGTCCCGTTCGACGACCAGGTCGCGCAGCAGGTAGGCGACGAGCATCGCCTGCGCGCCCTGGGCGAGGTTGAGCACGCCGGTGGCGCGGTGGCAGACGACCAGGCCGATGCCGCTGAGCGCGGCGGCGGCGCCGACGGTCAGGCCGGCGAGCGCGAGGTCGAGGGTGAGGCCCGCCGCGTCGGGGCCGGCCGCGCCGAGGAGCGGGTCGAGGAGGTTCACCGGGCCGCCGCCTCAGCCGGTCGGCGGGCGCGGATCGCCCGGACGGGTGGCGCTGCCGCCGGGGCCGGCCGGCCCGGGGTCGCAGAGCCGGCAGGGCGTGAGCCCGCGCTCCCGGACGGCGGCGGCGTCGACGGGGGCGGCGGCGGGCTTGCCGGCCACCAGCGGGCAGTCGGGGCGGTGGTAGAGCGTGCCGCCGGGCACCGCCGTCGGCGGTCCGCCGGTCCCGCCCTCCGGAGGACCGGCGGGCTCCCCGGGCTCCCCGGGCTCGACCAGCAGGGCATACAGGTGCGCGATCCGGCGGTCGGTGGCCGTGGCCCCGGACGGCGGGCGGGTGCGCCCGGGCGGACGCAGCGCGACCAGCAGCACGCCCGCCACGATCAGCGCCGCGCCCGGGACGGTCGCCGAGGCCAGGTAGGGGATCTGCTGCTCGACGAAGCGCTCGCCGGACACCCCGTACCAGCCCAGCACGCAGAGCACCGCGCCCACGGCGACCAGCGCCCATCCGGCCCACCCGCCGCCCGCCCGTACCGAACGCGCCGACCGCACCGCCCGCGTCGCCGCGTCCTTCGGCCGGTTGGCGGTGCGCTGCCGCCCGGATTGCGATTCGTCCATGGATCCGCCTTGATGGTGTCACTTGCGACGTTTCCAGGATCGGCCTGGAACAGCATCCGGAGCGGCGCGGACCGGCCCCGGCCGTCGAGAGGAACACCATGCACGTGAGGCAGAGCGGCACCCGTCGGCCCGGCGGCCGCGCCCTCCTGCGGTCGGCGGGCCTGCTGCTCGCCCTGCTGCCGGCGGTCGCGGTGGCGGCGTGCGGCAGTGACGGCGGGTCGACGTCCTCGACGACGAGCCCGTCGCCGCCGGCCGCGGCCACGGCGACCGTCACGGCGACCGAGACCACGACGGAGACCGCCACGGCCACCGGGACGGCCACGGCCACCGGGACGGCCACCGGGACCGCGAGCCCGAGCCCCGGGGCGACCGCGCCCGCCGACCCGGCCGCGGCCACCACCCAGATCACGAACAACTGGCAGAAGTTCTTCGACCCGACCACCCCGATCCCCGAGAAGGCCGCGCTGCTCCAGAACGGTGACGTGCTGCTGCCGGTCCTCCAGGGCTTCGCCCAGGATCCGCGGGTCGGCCAGGTGAAGGCCACGGTCACGGACGTGGCGTTCACCTCCCCGACCGAGGCCACCGTCACCTACGAGCTGTCCCTCCAGGGCAGCGTGGTCGAACCGGCCGCGACCGGTCAGGCGGTGCTGGACAACGGCACCTGGAAGGTCTCCCGCTCGACCCTCTGCGGTCTGCTGGTCCAGGCCGCCGGTGCCACCGGCACCCCGATCCCCGGATGCAGCTGAGCCCCGCCACCCGTGCGCCCGCCACCCGTGCGCCCGCGCCCGTCCTCGCGCTGGTCCTCGTGCTGGCCTCGGCCCTGGTGCTCGCCGGCACGGCCGGCTGCGGGACCCGCCTGCCGGAGAGCGCCTTCGGCGCCCGCCCGGCCACGGCGGGCGCCACCGGAACCACCGGGACGACCGCCGCGGGCGGCGGCAACCCGGCCTCCGACACCGGCGTCACCCCGGCCGAGATCCGGCTCGGCGTCGTCACCTCGCTGACCAGCCCGGTCGGCAGCGAGGTGTTCGGCGGACCGCGCTACGGCGCCCAGGCCTTCTTCCAGGCGCTCAACGACCGCGGCGGCCTGCACGGCCGCACCGTCAAGCTCGTCACCTGCGACGACGGCGGCAGCGGCATCGGCAACCAGGACTGCGTGCACCGGCTCGTCGACCAGTCGCACGTCTTCGCCTTCGTCTCCGGCAGCGTCCTCGACTACGCGGGCGCCCCCTACGTGAGCGGCAAGGCGGTGCCGGACGTCGGCGGCCAGCCGATCGGCACCGCGTACGACCGCTGGCCGAACCTGTACGGCATCTACGGCAGCAGCGCGCCGCGCGACGGGCACGCCGTCGGCTGGAACGGCACGCTCTACCAGTCCACCGAGGTCTTCCGCTTCTTCAGGGAACGCCTCGGCGCGAGCAGCGCCGCCGTGGTCGCCTACAACCAGGCCGACTCCGCCCGCTACGCCGCCCAGCTGCGCGCCGGACTGGAGGCCGAGGGCTACCGGGTGCTCATGCAGACGGTGGACTTCGCGTTGCCGAACTTCCAGGCAGTGGCCGCGGCCGTCCGGGCGGACGGCTCGCAGCTGCTCTTCGACGCCATGGACACCCGGGGCAACGCGGCGCTCTGCCGCTCGCTGGACGAGGCCGGTGTGCACGTCACCGCCAAGGTGACCAACGTGCAGAACTGGTCGGAGGCCGTCCGCACCGACTACCGGGCCTCACCCGCCTGCCGCGACGCGCTCTGGGCCACCTCCTCCTCGCTCGGCTACGAGGACGTCGGCCACCCGGCGGTGGCCGCCTTCCGTGCGGCGATGGCCCGCTACTACCCGGAGCGCGAGCCGCTGCTGTCGGCCTGGGAGCTGGAGGGCTGGGCGGGCGCGCAGTGGCTCACCGACGCGATGGACTCCTGCGGCGCGCAGCTCACCCGGGCCTGCGTCGAACGGTTCATGAACCGCCCCGAGCCCTACGACGCGCACGGGCTGCTCCTGCCCGCCTCCTTCGTGCCGCAGCCCCCGCCGAGCGGGCCGACCCGGGCCTGTCTGAACGCGGCCCGCTGGCAGGACTCCGCCCAGGGCGGGCGCGGCGGCTGGGTGACCCAGGTGGAGTCCATGACCACCACCTGCTTCGACGTGCCGCAGCTGCCCTACACACCGTGAACCCCGCGCCCCGCCCCGGCCGGCTCACCCGGGGCCGGGGCCGGGGCCGGGGCCGAGGCGTTCGACGACGACCATGGCGGCGTCGTCGTCCAGCCGCCCGCCGACGTGCGCCAGCAGATCGCCGCGCAGGTGGTGCAGCAGGGCCACCGGGCACTCGTCGGCGTGCGCGGCGGTCCGTTCGGCGACCCGTGCGGGCAGCGGGTAGAACCGCCGCCCGGCGTCGCGGGCCTCGATCACGCCGTCGGTGTAGATCAGCAGCCGGTCGCCGGGCAGGAACGGGAACTCCTCCACCGCGTACGGCCCCGGGGCCAGTTCGCCGAGGCCGAGCGGGGGAGCGGTGCGGGCGGGCTCCAGGGCGGTGACCCGCTCCCCGTGCAACAGCAGCGGCGGCGGATGACCGCAGTCGACCAGCCGGACCACCGCCTCGTCGTCCGGGATGTCCAGGACGAGGGCGGTGATGAACGACTCGCCGCTGTCGTCGGCGGCGGGAGCGGCCGGCGCCCCGCCGAGCGGTGGGGGGCGCGGGACCTGCCGGAGCAGCGCCGGGAGCTGGAGCTGCGGCTGCTCCTGGAGGTACAGCCGCTCGGCGCGCTGCTGCTCGGCGAACTGGGCGAGGTCCCAGGCGATGCTGCCGTCGAGGTAGCCGACCAGCCCGGGAAGGTCGGCGTGCAGGTGCGCGGCGGCCCGGAACGCACCCAGCAGCAGCGCGGCGTCGCCGAGCGAGGACAGGCCCTTGCCGCGGACGTCGCCGACCAGCAGCCGGGTGCCGGCGGTGGTGCGGGCCGCCGCGTAGAGGTCGCCGCCGACCTGGGCCTCGGCCTCGGCGGCCAGGTAGACGGAGGCGAGGTGCAGCGGGCCGATCCGGTCGGGCAGCGGGCGCAGCAGGACGCGCTGCGCGGCCTCGGAGACGGAGCGGACCTGTGCGAGCTCCCGCTCGTGGCGGTCGCGCAGCGCGCGCAGGGCCACGATCAGGGCCGAGACGGCGAGCAGGGCGCCGAGCTGGGTCTCGTGGTTGGCGGTGGTGAGGCCGTCGCGCAGGATGCCGATGACGGTCAGGGCGGCGATCGCCAGCGTGGCGACGGCGGCGGTGGCGCGGGTGCCGGCGACGGAGGCGGTGAGGGCGGGGGCGACGATCAGCAGCGGGCCCAGGTGGATGTCCGGCGGGGCGAGCACGTCGACCACCGTGATCAGCACGATCAGGGCGAGCGGGACGGCCGTCAGCGCCCCGCGGCCGGGCCGCCGGGAACGACGGCGGTCGGGGGAACGCCGCTCGTCGGGGTGCCCCGGGCGGGAGTGCCGCTCGCGGGGAGGCTGCCGAGGTGGCACCTCTCCTCTGTACACCGTCCGGGCGGTCCACCGCACCCCGGGCGGGCGGGCGGGCGGGCGGTGCGGGCGGGCGTCGTGGTCTGCGGACCCTGCGGGCGGACCGGGTGCTCAGCCCTCGGCGCCGTAGCGGGCCAGGTAGTCGGCGAACCGGGCGACGTCCTCGTCCGCCCAGTCGGTGAACCGGGCGGTGAAGGAGAGCCGCCGCTGCTCGTTGGCCACCCGCAGCAGGGTCAGCCCGGCGTCGGTGGCGAGCAGGATCTGCCCGCGCTGGTCCTCGGGGTCGGTCTCGCGGCGCAGCAGCCCGAGCTTCTCCAGGGCGGTGACCTGGCGGCTCACCGTGGACTTGTCGAGCATGAAGTGCGCGGCGACGTCGGCCGCCCGGCAGCCGCCGCGCTCGGTGATGAGGTCCAGGATGCTGTAGGTGACCAGCGAGAGATCGGGGTGCAGCTGGGACGCCTTGTGGCGGGCGCGGCGGGCGAAGGCGGTCAGCTCGCGCTGGATGGTGGCGATCGACGTCTCGCGGTCGGGCACGCTGACCCACCTCCTCGGGGTCCCGGACTTTTGTTGCACTATACAACGATCTTGGATGCGGAGGGGCGCCTGGCCTGCCAGGCGCGCGCGGCCGCGATCCGGCGGGTGGCGCTCGGGTGAGTGGCGAACAGTAGCTCAAGCCACCGGGGCGGGTCGACGTCGGACACGTTGGTCAGTGCCAGCCTGCGCTGCATCGCGACGAACTGCTCGGCGTCCCCGGTCAGTTCGAGGGCGTGCCGGTCCGCGCGCGTCTCCACCACGCGGCTCACCGCGCACTGCACCGGACCGGACAGCGCGCCCAGCAGCGCGGCGCCCGCCGCGAGCAGGGCCATCGACCGGGGGTCGGCGGCGTCCGTCGCCCCCGCCGCCGACAGCAGCGCGTCCCGGCCCGCGAGCAGGCCCAGCAGCGCCACCACGACGGCCGCGCCCACCGCGCCGAGCACCGTGCCGGTCAGCACGTCCCGGTGCTTGACGTGCCCCAGCTCGTGCGCCACCACCAGCTCCACCTCGCGCGGATCGGCCGTCGACAGCAGCGTGTCGTACGCGACGATCCGCCGCGTCGCGCCCAGACCCGACACGTACGCGTTCAGCGCCGTCGTGCGGCGCGAGGCGTCCGCCACCAGGACGTCGCGCACCCGCACGCCGTCCCGGTCGGCCAGGCCCAGCAGTGCCTCGCGCAGCGGGCCCGGCTCCATCGGCGTGAAGCGGTTGAACACCGGCTCGACCAGCAGCGGGTAGAGGAAGGACAGGGCGGCGGTCAGCAGCGCGGCCGCGCCCGCCGCCGGCAGCCACCAGTACTGCGGCGAGCGGTCGGTGAGCGCGTACAGGCCGAAGGCCACCGGCAGGGCGAGGCCCAGCGTCAGCGCCAGCCCGCGCAGGGCGTCCAGCGCCCAGCCCGCCCAGCCCTGGGTGACCAGACCGAACCGGGCCCGCACCGAACGGGCGCCCGCCCCGAACGGCAGCTGCGCCAGCCGCCCGAGCAGCACCAGCGCGCCGGCCCCGGCGAGCACCTCCGCCGTCCGCGAGCCGCCGAACCAGCGGCCCGCGGCCGACACCAGCCCGGCGCCGGCGGGCGTCAGGCCGAGTGCCAGGGTCAGCGCCAGGCCGGTGAGCCGGCCGCCGAGCGCCCACGGGAGCTGGGCGCGGCGCAGCGCCCGGCCGCGGGCGCGCTGGGCGGGGGTGAAGTCGGGGGCCGGGGCGGGGCGGGCGCCCGGAGCCGGGCTGACAGCGTCTGTCATCTGGTGTCCGTCGTCTGGAGTCCGTCAGCCGGCGGCTGTCACCTGTCGGCTGTCAGCCGCCGGGCATCGACCGTCGATCGTCATCTTGTCCTTCGGTGGCCAGCATGTCACTCCTCGGCGGGCCCCGTGGCGCCGTGGGTGCCCGCGCGGAGCAACTGGTGGCCGAGGTCGACCAGGGCCCGGCCGACCGCGAAGTCGTCGCCCACCGCGGCGGCCGGGGCGTCGTGCGGATTGCGGCGGGCGAGCGCGTCGCTGTGCAGCACGGTGCCGTCGGCGTCGAGCACCGCGTGCACCCGGGTGGTGTCGGCGTCCTCGACCACGTGCAGGCTCAGCTGCCAGTCCTTGGTGCGGACGGCCGGCTCCCCGGCCCCGCCCGCCGCCGCCCCGGCACCGCCCGCCGCCGCGCGCGGTGCGGGCGTGACGGCGGTGCCGTCCGCGCGGACGATCACCACCGGGCACGACCCGTGCACGGCGCAGCGCGCGCTCACCGAGCCCAGCAGGGTCCGGGCGAAGGTCCCGCGGCCCCGGCTGCCGAGCACCAGCAGGTCGGCGCCCTCGGCCACCTCCAGCAGCACCTCGGCCGCGTGCCCCGGCAGCAGGCTCTCCTCGACCGGCACCGGCCGCTGCGGGCCGACCACCTCGTCCACCTCGACGGTCAGCGTCCGGCGCGCGGACTGCTCGAAGCCGTCGTCCACCATCGGCGCGAACCAGCCGTACAGCGACGGGTACTCCCACGCGGCCACCGCGTGCACCGTCGCCCCGGTCAGCACCGCCTGCCCGACCGCCCAGCGCAGCGCCGCCTTCGAGGGTGCCGAGCCGTCGATCCCGACCACGATCCGCCGTCCGGCGGCCGTGCTCCTCGTGCTGCTCCCGGTGTTCGTGGTCCCGTTGCCGGCCATGACCCACACCACCCGCCTGCCGTCACGGCCCCGGCGCCCTCGCGGGGCCTCCACGCTTCCACGCTGCGCGCGATCCGGGCGCCCGCGCCAGGGACGGGACGGCCAGGAAGGGGCGGCGGGTTGGGACGGACGGGCCCGGTGGGACCGGTGCGACCGGTGGGGTCCGGGCCCGGCGCGGGGCGGGTGGACGGCGGTCCGGCGGTGCGGTCGAACACCCGGCGACGGGCCGGTGCCGGTTGTGGAGGGAGGGCGGAGAAGGGGCGGGGGAGTGACGTAGGCTGACCGCTCCTGGACCGACCTTGGGGGAACACACATGCGCCGTGGCGCGGCCGCCGTCGCACTGCTGCTCGGCCTGATATCCGTCGCCGCCTGCGGACCGGACGACCCCGATCCGTCCGCCGTCAAGGCGGCCGAGTCCGCGAAGGCCGCGGCCGACGCGGCCGCCAAGGCCTCGCCGGGCCCCTCCGACGGCTCCGGCGCCCCCGGCGACCAGGCCTCCGGCGAGGGCGCGGCGCCCCGCCCCGACGGCAGCATCACGGTGGCGTTCGCCGGGGACGTCCACTTCGAGGGCCGCACCGAGGCCAGGCTCGCCGTGCAGCCGCCCGAGACGGCGCTCGGCCCGATCGCCAAGACCCTCTCCGCCGCCGACCTGGCGGTGCTCAACCTGGAGACCGCGATCACCGGACGCGGCGCCCCCGAGCCCAAGACCTACACCTTCCGCACCTCGCCCAAGGCGCTCACCGCGCTGAAGGACTCCGGCGTCGACGTCGTCTCGCTCGCCAACAACCACGCCGTCGACTTCGGCGCCGACGGCCTCGCCGACACCCTGGCCGCGAAGGAGTCCTCGCCCGTCCCGGTCGTCGGCCTCGGCCGCAACTCCCAGGAGGCGTACGCCCCGTACGTCAGCACCGTGCGCGGGGTGAAGGTCGCGGTGGTCGCCGCCAGCCAGGTCGAGGACCTCACCAACCAGAAGTGGCGGGCCGGCGCGAACAAGCCCGGCATCGCCTCGGCGCTGGACACCGCGGCGCTGCTCAAGGCGGTCGGGGACGCCAAGCGGCAGGCACCGGTGGTGCTGGTCTACCTGCACTGGGGCGACGAGGGCAAGGCGTGCCCCACCGCCGCGCAGACCGCCATCGCCAAGAAGCTCGCCGCCGCGGGCGCGACCGCCGTGGTCGGCACCCATGCGCACACCATGGTCGGCTCCGGCATGATCGGGGACACCTACATCGGCTACGGCTTCGGCAACTTCCTCTGGTACGGCACCTCCAACTACGCCAACTCCAACGAGACCGGGGTCACCACGCTGACCGTCAGCCCGGTCGGCAAGGTGCTCGGGGAGGCGTTCGCCCCGGCGACCATCGACGACCGGGGCGTGCCGGTGCCGCAGTCCGGTGCCGCCGCCACCGCCGCCGTCAAGCGCCGCGACGGCCTGCGCGGCTGCACCGGCCTCGCCCCCGTTCCGGGCGCCGCCCCCGCCGGTGCGTCCGGTGCCGTGTCCGGTGCCGCCCCCGCCGGTGCCTCCCCGGCCGGTACGCCGTCCCGCTCCGGCGCCGCGTCCGCCCCGGGCGCGGCCCGCACCCCCGCCCCCACCGCCTCGCACTGAGACCGCGGCGGCGGGCGTGAAGGCGGGCACGGTGGCGGGCGTGAGAGGGTCGGATCGCGGACGATCGGCACACGGAGGGCGGCGACAGTGACGCAGTGGGCGGTGCACGGGCGGCGGCAGGTGTACGGGTCGCCGTGGGTGGAGCTCTGGCTGGACGACGTGGACATCCCCGGTACCGGCCGGGTCGACCACCACGTGCTGCGGATGCCGAAGGAGTGCGCCAACACCGTGGTGACGGACCAGGACGGCCGCTTCCTGCTGCTGTACCGCCACCGGTTCATCACCGGCCGCTGGGGGTGGGAGCTGCCCGCCGGGTGGGTGGAGCCGGGGGAGGAGCCCGTGGCGGCCGCCGCCCGCGAGGTCGAGGAGGAGACCGGCTGGCGGCCGGGGCGGCTCACGCCGCTGACGGAGTTCGACGCGATGGCCGGCATCTCGACCATGCACTTCCACTCCTTCCACGCCGCCGGGGCGCGGTGGACCGGCGAGCCGGCGGACCGCGCGGAGGCGAGCCGGGTGGAGTGGCTGGCCGAGGACGAGGTGGTGCGGCTGCTGGCGGCCGGCGAGGTGGCCGAGGGTGCCTCGCTGACGGCGCTGTCGTACTTCCTGGGCCCCCACCGGCTGGCGGCCCGGGCCGGGGGCGCGCGGTGATCGAGGCGGAGCTGAAGGCGGTGGTGCGCGACCCGGATGCGCTGCTGCGCCGGCTGGAGGACGCCCACGGGCCGGGCCGCGCCGAGGTCTACCGGGACACCTACTACGACACGCCCGACGGGCAACTCTCCGCCGCCGACCGTGAGGTGCGGATCCGTGAGGTGACCGGCGCGGACGGCTCCCGGACGGTGCTGCTGACCTTCAAGGACGCCCGGGTGGACGCGGTGTCCGGCTCCAAGCCGGAGCACGAGACACGGGTGGCCGACGGCGAGGCCGCGCACGCGATCGTGCGCGGCCTCGGCCACCGGCCCGTCCTCGCCTTCGAGAAGCGGTGCCGGAACTACGCGTTCGAGCACCGGGGCCGCCGGATGCTCGCCACGCTGGTGCGGGTGACGGAGCTCGACGGGGTGTTCCTGGAGGTGGAGACGGGCGCGGCGGACGAGCGCGAACTGCCCGCCGCGCTCGCCGCCGTCCGCGCCGTGCTGACCGGGCTCGGGATCTCCGAGGAGGACCTGACCGCCGCCCTGTACACGACGGCCGTCGCGGACGCCCGCAGCCGACGGCAAGGGAACTGACGAGCCGTCACTCCTTGTGGTCGGCCTCGCCGTGCTTCCAGTAGCCCTTGCTGTGGACGCGCTCGCGCGGCAGCGCCCAGTCGGTGAGCAGATGGCGGCGGACGGCGGCCACCGCGTTCGCCTCGCCGGCCAGCCAGGCCGTGGTGTCCGCCGGAACGTCGGTGGCGAGCAGGGCGTCGGCCAGCGTGCGGCCCTTCGGCAGGTCCGGGTCGCGGGTGAGCCACCGGACGGTCAGTCCGGCCCGGTCGGGCAGTGGCAGGGCGGCCCCGGAGGCCTCGCCGACCTCGACGAACAGCGAGGCCGGGACGCCCGGCGGCAGCTCGTCGAGGATGGTGAGCGCGGCGGGCAGGGCGCTCTCGTCGGCGCCGAGCAGCGCGTGCCCGGCGTCCTCGAAGGAGGGCTGCCGGCCGCGCGGCCCGGCCAGCCGGGCCGGATCGCCGGGGCGGGCGATCTCGGCCCAGCGGGAGAGCGGGCCGTTGCCGTGCAGCACGACGTCGATGTCCACCTCGCGGTCGGCGGGGCGGTGGTAGCGGATGGTGTAGGCCCGGGAGTGGCCCTCGGGGAGGCCCAACTTGACCCACTGGGTGGGGTGTTCGATGGCGAGGGCGTCCAGGGTGGGCCCGGCGAAGGTGAGCCGGACGAGGGCGGGGGTGAGCGGGGTGACGGCGACGACCCGTACGTCGAAGGTCGGCCGGGGGCGACGGAACACGGTGACTCCTGGCTGGGGTTGGTGGCGCCGACGGCGCGGCCCGGAGGTGGACACGGGCCGGCGGGCGGCGGCGCGGTCGGGAAGGGGAGGAGAAGGAGGGAGGGAGTGGCGTCAGCGCGGCAGGTGCTGGTCGAGCAGCGCGTCGACGAACGCGGCGTCCAGCGGGCGGCGCAGCACCAGGGCGCGGTGGTAGAGCGGGGCGAGCAGCGCGTCCAGCAGTACGGCGGCCTCGTCGGCGCCGCTCTCGTCCGCCGCGAGCCCCAGGCAGGCGCGGGTGTGCGCGACGTCCCGGGCACGCAGCTCGTCCAGGAAGCCGCCGTGCAGCAACTCGGCGGTCCGGGCGTCCAGTTGGGCGTGGCCGAGGAGCGCCTGGAGGACCCGGCCGGCCGGGTCGGTGCCGAGGAAGGACGCGAACCGGTGGAGGTAGTCGCGCAGGTCGGCCGGGCCGGAGGGGGTCTCGGCGGGCCAGGCCAGGGCGGGGCCGGCGTCCAGGACGAGGTTGTCGAAGAGGATGTCGACCTTGGACTTCCACCACCGGTAGATGGTCTGCTTGGCGACCCCGGCGGCGGCGGCGATGCCCTCGATGGTCAGGCCCTCGAAGCCCACCTCCACCAGGAGGTCGTCGGCGGCGTTCAGCACCGCCAGACGCGCGGCCTCGCTGCGCCGTCCGCTGCCGCCGGTGGTGGCCGCGCCCCTGGCC
>NZ_JBHYUU010000077.1:0-6742 GCF_042749955.1 Kitasatospora sp. NPDC059462
GCCCCCCGTCACCACCCGGTGGCCGGGGGGCGAACGGCGGGAGGCCGGACGGCGTCATATTCCTGAGCGGCCCCGCCCCGTATCATGGTGCGGGTGACCAAGGTTGACCTGTCACCACGACCGGTGGAGGCGATGTCTCCGCGTCAGCTCGAACGCCGCGAAAGCCTGATCGCGGCCGCGCTCGCCCTGGTGAACGAGATCGGCGTCGAGCGGCTGCAGATGAAGCAGGTCTGCGAGCGCTCCGGAGTCGCCCTGGGGACGGCGTACCGCTACTTCTCCTCCAAGGATCACCTGCTGGCGGCGGCGATCGCCGAGTGGCACCGGCTGCTGCTGGCCGATCTGGTGGCGGAGCTGCGCGGACCGCGCGCCGGCCTGGGCGCCACCGACCGGGTGGCGCGGTTCGTGCGCGGCGGCATGCGGGCCTACCAGCGCCAGCCCGAGCTGGCCAGACTGCGCGTCGCCGTCGCCGCCTCCACGGACCCCTTCGCCAGCGAGGCGCTGCAGGGCATGGCCCGGGCCGACAGCGCCGCGCTCCAGGCGGTGATGGCCGACGAAGTGCCGGCCGCCGCGAGCGACCTCGTGCGGCACATCGTCGGCCACGCCTGGCAGGGCGAGCTGACCGCCTGGGTGACCGGGCGCACCACGCTCGGCGACGCCCGCCGGCGGCTGGAGGACGTGGTGCGACTGGTGCTGACCCCGTACGAGACCGCCTACCCGGCCCCGTACGAGGTCCCGTCCAACGCCTGACGGCGGGGCGGGCGCGGCCGCCGCCGCTCCCCCGCTCAGACCGCCGTCACCGGGTGGACCACCACCGCGTCGAACAGGTAGCCCTCGCGGTTGAACACCGCCACCTCGGGCTGGGTCCTGCCCCGGCGGTCGGTCGCCCGCGCCCGCAGCTCGTACGGGCCGGGCCGCTCCGGGCGCCAGTCGAAGCTCCAGCGCGTCCAGTCGCCGTACCGCGGCTCGTCGCGCAGCTCCGCGGGGCGCCACCGCCGGCCGCCGTCGACCGACACCTCGACCCGGCGGACCGGCGCCGCGCCCGACCACGAACGGCCGTGCAGCCGGTGCGTGCGGCCGGCCGGCAGGACGGCGTCCCGGGCCAGCTCGAAGGCGCTCTTCACCACCTGGGTGGTGAGCGGCGCGCTGCCGCCGGGCGGGTAGTCGGGGCCGAAGAGGCGGTAGGAGTCGGTGTTCCACGGCGAGAACAGCGGCCGGTCCGCGACCTCGACGCTGCCGACCCACTTGATCGAGGCGATCCCGACCCACCCCGGCACCACCACCCGGACCGGTGCGCCGTGATCGGGCGTCAGCGGCTCGCCGTTCATCTCGTAGGCGAGCAGCACGTCGTCCAGCGCCTTGGCGACCGGCAGCGGGCGGCGGACCCGGCCCAGGTTCACCCCGCCGACGACCGGCTCCGGGTCCAGGCCGGCCGGCATCACGTCCACCGCCTGCGGCGTCAGGCCCGCCCGGCGCAGCACCTCCGCCAGCCGCACCCCGCGCCAGCGGGCCGAGCCGATGCCGCCGAGCGTCCACGGGGTGCCGGGCACGCTCTGGTGCTGCTGGCCGGTGAAGAAGCTGCGGCCGTTGCCCGCGCACTCGATCAGCGCCGTGGTGGTGTGGGCGGGCAGGGCGCGCAGGTCCGCGAGCGAGAACTCGACCGGGCGCTCGGCGGTCGGGGCGCCGCGCAGGCCGGTGCCGAAGAGCCGGAGCCGCCAGGTGCCGGCGTCGATCAGCGGGGTGCTGGTGTGGTTGCGGACGAAGAACCGCTCCACCGGGACGTGCCGCCCCACCGGTGTGCCGTCCGGGCCGCCGCGCAGCGCGTCGAAGCGCATCTCGGCGTTGGTCCCGCGCGGCACGAACCACTCGGCGGGCAGCGGCTTGACGATCCCGGGCACCGGCCCGGCGGTGGGGGTGGCGGGGACCACCGGGACGATCGGGGCGGCCGGGGCTTCCGGGGCCGGGGCGGCGGACGCGCGCTGCGCGCCGGTCAGGGCGCCGACGGCCGGGGCTGCGGCACCGGCGGCGGCGAGCAGACGCAGCAGCTCACGGCGTTCGAGGCCCCGGCGGCGGCCGCCCGGCCGCGCGTGGACGGTTTCCGAGGGGATGTCGGCGGACATCGGCACACTCCCGTTCGAGTCAGGGTGGTGGGTCCGGGGTCGTCCGTGCGGTCACGGCGCGGAGGGACGACGGCGGAGGGGGGAAGAGCTCAGCGGCAGCAGCGGCAGCAGCGGCAGCAGCGGTGGCGGCAACAGCGACAACACCGGCCGCGGCGGGAGAGGACGGGCGCGCCACCGGCGCCGGCGACGGCCGCGGGCCGCCCGGCGGGTACCACGGCGCGCGCTCCCCCGGTCACGGTCGGATCCTAGGGCCGCCGCGAACCCCGCGTCAGGCGAACCGGGACTTGACCCTCACACCGGTGTGAACTCCTACCGTGCGGAGCGGGCCGGCCGACCGCCGGCCCCAGGACCACCCCGGAGGAGCGCCGTCATGACCACCACCCCCGTCCTCGCCCCCGCCGCCGCGCCGCTCGCCCGCACCGTCCGCGGCAGCGGCCCCGGACTGCTGCTCGCCCACGGCGCGGGCGGCAGCGTCCACGACAACTGGGGCCCGCTGCTCGACGACCTCGCCGCCCACCGCACCGTCGTCGCCCCCGACTACCCGGGCTCCGGCGACAGCCCCGACGAACCCGGCGTGGCGCACTCGCTCGACGAACTGGCCGACCGCCTGGTGGCCGCCGCCGACGCGGCCGGGCTCGCGGACTTCGACCTCGCCGGCTACTCGCTCGGCGCCGCCGTCGCCGTCCGGATCGCCACCCGCCACCCGGGCCGGGTCCGCTCGCTGCTGCTGCTCGCCGGGGTGGCCGGCGGCTCGCAGCGCTTCCGGCTGCTCGCCGACCAGGCCGTCGCCCTCACCGCGCACCCCGCGCTGTGGGCCGACCACAGCCTGGCCACCGCCTTCGGCCGCACCTGGGTGGACGCCCTGCCCGCCGAGCGGTTCGCCGGGCTGCGGGCCGCCCTGGCCGCCGCGCCGGTCCCGGCGGGCTTCCGCTGGCAGTTCGAGCTCGCCGCCCGCGCGGACGTGCGCGCCGAGCTGGCCCGGATCGCCGTGCCCACCCTGGTCGTCTCCACCACCGAGGACGGTCTGGTCACCCCGGAGCAGCACCGCGCCCTGGCGCGGGGCATCCCCGGCGCCCGGCTGGCGGAGCTGCCGGCCGGCCACCTGCCGATGGTGGAGCGGCTGCCCGAGCTGCGGGACCTGATGGTGGGCTTCCTGACGGGCGCCGCCGCCTCCGGACCGGCCGACGCCTCCGAACCGGCCGACGCCCAGCGCGGGTTCGGCCGCCGTCCGGGGCCGGTCCGGCCCGGCGGGACGGGAACACCCCACCGGGCGGGGACGTTCGTCCGGGCATGCGCATCGGAGAACTCGCCCGTCTGACCGGGGTGTCCACCCGCCTGCTGCGGTACTACGAGGAGCAGGGCCTGCTCGAACCCACCCGCTCGGCCGGCGGCTACCGCGAGTACGACCAGGGCGACACCGTCCGCGTCCGCCAGATCCGCAGCCTGCTCGCGGCGGGCCTCTCCACCCGGGTGATCGCGCAGATCCTCCCCTGCGCGACCGGCCCGATCCCCGCCCTGGAGGCCTGCCCCGACCTGCTCGGCACCCTGCGCGGCGAACTGGCCGAGCTCGACGCGCGCATCGACGAGCTGAGCCGCAGCCGGCGTGCCCTGGCCGGCTACCTGGACGCCGCCGTGCCGTCGTCCCGCCCGTACGCGGCCGCCTGACGCCCGCCCAGGTCGCGCCTTCCCGGCGCGCCCTGCCGCTTCTCCCGGCAAGAACTGGACATAGTACGACATGTATCACGATTCCGATCATGTCGCCGACGCATGCCGTCGGACCGCCAGGACGCCGCGAGAGGTACCCCATGACCAGTCAGCCGCCCGAGCCGCCGGACGAACCCGCCGCCACCCTCCCCCTCGACCGGGTCGTGTTCGGAGTCGGCGCGGTCGCGGTGCTCGGGGTCGTCGCGTGGGGCGTCTTCGCCGAGGACTCCCTCGGCCGGACCTCCAGCACCGCCCTCGGCTGGGTGCTGCACAACTTCGGCTGGCTCTTCGTCGCCGCCGCCGACGTCTTCCTCGTCCTCACCGTGGTGCTCGCCTTCAGCCGGTTCGGCCGGATCCGGCTCGGGCGTGACGACGACGAACCGGAGTTCTCCACCACCGCCTGGGTCGCCATGATGTTCAGCGCCGGCATGGGCATCGGCCTGATGTTCTACGGCGTCGGCGAACCGCTCCAGCTGTTCGCCGCCCCGCAGCCCGGTTCCGGCCTCGAACCCGAGTCCGCGGCCGCCGCCCAGCAGGCGCTGGAGTTCTCGCTCTTCCACTGGACCCTGCACCCGTGGGCGATCTACGCCGTCGGCGGCCTCGCCCTCGCCTACACCACCTTCCGCAAGGGCCGCGGCAACCGGATCTCCGCCGCGTTCGTCCCGCTGATCGGCGAACGCGGCGCCAACGGCTGGAAGGGCCAGGCGATCGACCTGCTCGCCGTGTTCGCGACCGTCTTCGGCTCCGCCACCAGCCTCGGCCTCGGCGCCCTCCAGGTGGCCGACGGGCTCGGTTACATCTCCGACGTCAACAACAGCGAGCGCACCCAGCTGGTCATCATCGGCGCGCTGACCGCCGCCTTCGTGCTCTCCGCCTTCTCCGGCGTGCACCGCGGCGTCAAGTGGCTCTCCACGGCCAACGTGGTGCTGGCCTCGCTGATCATGGTCTTCGTCTTCCTCGTCGGCCCGACCGTCTTCGTGCTGGACTCCATCCCCTCCACCGTCGGCGGCTACCTCTCCAACCTGACCGCCATGTCCACCCAGACCGGCGCCTTCACCGACGAGGACTGGCTCGGCAGCTGGACCATCTTCTACTGGGCCTGGTGGCTCTCCTGGGCGCCGTTCGTCGGCACCTTCATCGCCCGGATCTCGCGCGGCCGCACCGTGCGGCAGTTCCTCATCGGCGTGCTGCT
This sequence comes from Kitasatospora sp. NPDC059462, assembly GCF_042749955.1. Taxonomy (NCBI): domain Bacteria; kingdom Bacillati; phylum Actinomycetota; class Actinomycetes; order Kitasatosporales; family Streptomycetaceae; genus Kitasatospora; species Kitasatospora sp. NPDC059462. Next base: position 5,014 of record NZ_JBHYUU010000077.1, read on the forward strand.
GGTGCCCAGCGGGGCCACCGTCATCTGGTTCTGCGTGATGGGCGGCACCGCGATCCGGCTGGACACCACCGGCGCCGCCGACCTCGTCGCCACCATCCCGCAGGGCGCCGAGGCCTCGCTCTTCGAGATGCTGCGCGCACTGCCGGGCGGCACGGTGACCAGCGTGGTCGCGGTGCTGCTGGTGATGACCTTCTTCATCACCAGCGCCGACTCCGCCTCGCTGGTGCTCGGCTCGCTCTCCAGCCGCGGTTCGCTGCACCCGCGCACCTGGCTGGTGGTGGTCTGGGGCGTGCTGATGGGCGGCGTCGCCGCGGCGCTGCTGCTGGCCGGCGGGCTCACCGCGCTGCAGAACGCCACCATCCTGGTCGCGCTGCCGTTCGTCGGGGTGATGCTGATGCTGTGCGTCGCCCTGGTGAAGGAACTGCGCGCCGACCCGTCCGCCGGGCCGTCCCGCTTCCACCCGGCGCACGGCCTGCGGGACGCTGTGCGGGTCGCGGTCGGCGAGGCCCTCGCCGATGTCCGGCGGGGCAACCGGCGTCCTCCGAACGGGTGAGACCCCCCGCCCTCCGGGGACCGCCGGACGGCCTCCCCGGAGGGCGTGACCTGCGGCGTTGCACATGTCGCCCAAGCCGACGCCGATCCCCCATCCGGACTTCACCCGCACGTAGCGACCGTTCACACCGGCCTGGAAACCTCCGTGCCATGAACGCCAACCCCCCGGCGACCCTCCAGGACCCGCGCTTCCCCCTGCCCCAGCGCCACCGCCGCTTCCTGGCCTGCACCGCCGTCCTCGCTTCCATCGCCCTGGGCACCCTGGGCGTCGGCGCCACCGTCGAAACCGTCCAGCACGGCACCGTGGCCACCGCCACGGCCCCCGTACGGAAGTAGCCCCGGGCGGCGACGGTCGGCGACGGTCGGCGCGGCCCCGACGAGGAACACCCGGCCACTCCGCGCCTCGGGACGCGCCGCCGGGGAGTGGCGACCGGAACCGTCAGGCGGTCTTGACGTCAGGACACCTTGACGGGACACTCGGGTCATGTCGACCCCCGATGCCCTTGAAGGCCGGTTCACGCTGCCCGCCGCGGTCGCGCGTTACGACGCCTTGCGGACGCGCGACGCCCTCGCGGCGCCGCCCGACGAGGACGATGCCGCGACGGCGTCGCCCGATCCGGACGAGGCACCCCTGGCGCGCGGCGAGGCCCTGGAGATGCTCGCCCTCGGTGAGGTGATCGCCCGCAAGGCCGCCTACGGCCGCCAGCTGTCCGTCCGTTCCGCGCGTCGGGCCGGGGCCTCGTGGTCGCAGATCGGCGCCGCGCTGGGCACCAGCAAGCAGGCCGCCTGGGAAGCCCACAACCGGTGGATCGACGAGCAGGCCCAGCAGCCGGACAACCCGGGGCACTGGGGCTGGGACGAGGACGACGTCACGGCCGCCCGCACGCTCGCGGGCCGACCGGACGAGGACGAGCGCGCATGAACGCGGAGGCCCGGACCGCGATCCGCCCCTGCGGGCCCGGCGCTCCCCGGGCGGCCGTGGATGACCTGCCCGCACGGCCGGCACGGTCCCGCCCCGGCCACCTCGCCACCGACGTCCGCCCCCTCTTCCGGCGCTTCCGCTGACGTCCCCGGCGGCGGTGCGGGGCGCCCCCCCCCGGGGGGGGGGGGCCCGCCGGCCCCCCACCCCCCCCCCCGGCCGACCGCCCCGCCACCAAAAAACCCCAACCCCCCAACC
>NZ_JBHYUU010000077.1:6752-10446 GCF_042749955.1 Kitasatospora sp. NPDC059462
TCCGGGCGCTCCCGCTGACGTCCCGGGGGGGGGGGGGGGCCGCCGCCCGGGGTGGGGGGGCTGCCCGCGGACCGCCATCCCCGCGCTCGGCGCACCGGCCCGGCCACGACGACACCGAAGCCCCACAGCCATTCCGGACGCCAACCACCACAGCGGCGAGCGGACCACGCCAAAGCCCTCGGCGATCCCGCCGACCCCGGCGGCGTACAAGCCGAGAGTGCCGGCCAGGTCAGGCAAGCTGGCCCGCGCGAGGGGGCGCGGAGGAGGGCCGGGGCGTAGCGGGCGACGAGCGCCCGCAGAAGCCGACCCGGCCACGACGGCACCAAGGCCCCACAGCCATTCCGGACGCCAACCACCACAGCGGCGAGCGAGCCACGCCAAAGCTTTCGGCGATCCCGCCGACCCCGGCAGGCGTACGAGCCGGGAGTGCCGGCCAGGTCAGGCAGGCTGGCCCGCGTGAGGGACGGGGCGGGAGTGGCGGCCGGTGCCGGGGGCGGGGAGGAGATCCGGGGCCGGGGCGTAGCGGGCGGCGGGCGCGCGCAGGAGGCGGCCCGAGGGGCGGGTGGCGATCAGGCCCATGCGGTGGAACAGGTCGACGGCGTCGCGCCGCAGGGCGGTGCGGTCGGCGAGCGGACCGCGCCAAGGCCTCCTGGGGTCCCGCCAAGCCCGGCGGTGTACGAGCCGAGAGTGCCGACCAGGTCACGCAGGCAGGCCCGCGTGAGGGACGGGGCGGGAGTGGCGGCCGGGTCAGGCAGGCTGGCTGGCGCGGGGGACGGGGCGGGAGTGGCGACCAGGTCAGGCAGGCTGGCCCGCGCGGGGGGCGGGGCGGGAGTGGCGGCCGGTGCCGGGGGTGGGGAGGAGATCCGGGGCCGGGGCGTAGCGGGCGGCGGGCGCGCGCAGGAGGCGGCCCGAGGGGCGGGTGGCGATCAGGCCCATGCGGTGGAGCAGGTCGAGGGCGTCGCGGCGCAGGGCGGTGCGGTCGGCGAGGTAGTCGCGGCGCCAGCCGGCCCGGAGGCCGTACTCGTCGGCGATGTCGCCGAGCACGCCGTCTATCAGCGCGTCCGGGACGGGCACGTCGGCGCCGGTGGTCTCGCCGGGCAGCGGGCGGACCTCCTCGACCAGGCGCTCGACCAGCAGCAGCGCCGCCTGGGCGGCCGTTCCGCCGCCGGACAGGGCGAGGTCGGTGAGCTCCTCCGCCGGGTCGAGGAGCGCGACGCCCTCGGCCCGGTGCTCGGCCTCCAGGCCGAGGAAGTCGGCGAGCGCGGCGGGGCCGGAGTGCCGGTGGTCGCGCAGCCAGGCGCGCTGGTCCTCGGGCAGGTCGGCGACCAGGACGGCCGGGGTCTCGGCGAGGCGCCGGCGGACGGCGGTGCCGGGCTCGGCCTCGGCGGCGCGGCGGACGAGGTCGGCGGCGTCGTCGGCGAGCGCGGGCGGCCCGGCCGGGACGGCGCGGGCGAGCTCCCGGTCGACCGTCAGGACGGCGGAGGCGTCCGCGAGGCCGGCGGGGACGTCGGTGAGCACCTGCCAGTCGGCGAGCACGGCGAACGCCATGGCGAGGTCGGCGGGGTCGGCGGGTGCGGGCTCGGCGGTGTTCATCGCGGTCAGCAGCGCGCCGAGCGGGAGCTGTTCGGGCGCGTCGACGAGCAGCGACAGGGCGAGCGCGAGCCGGGCGTAGCCGCCGGGGGTGAACGGGGCGCCGGTGGCGGGGTGTTCGAGGCGGCGGACGGCGCCGGGGCCGGGGCCGGCCTTGTGCAGACGGGCGTGCCAGGGGCCGACGACCAGCGGGTAGCCGAGCAGGGTGTCGAAGCGTTCGGTGAGCCAGTCGCGGTGACGGCGGATCAGCGGGAAGCCGTCGGCGTGCGGCCCGGAGGCGGTGACCAGCGGGTGGGCGAGGAGCAGCCGGGCGGCGATCCGGCGTTCGGCGGCGGTGGTGGCGCCGGAACGATCCTGCGGTACGACGGTGGCGGCGGAGCGGGGGTGTTCGGGCCTGCGGTGCCGGCCGGGGGTGCCGGATTTGGCGCCCGAGAGCACGACGGGCAGGGCGGCGGCGTCACGGCGGGCGCGGCGCAGGCCCGTGGCGGTACGCGGTTCGCGGGTGCGCAGCGGCGCGGGCATGTGCGCGGTGGGGCCGTGCCACCAGCTGACGTCGGGGCCGGACGGCGCGGCGGGGGCGCCGAAGTGACGGGCCGGGTAGAGGCCGAAGGAGGCCGCGCAGAGGTCGTCGGCGGCGCCGGGGCCGGCCTCGGCGAACCAGCGCGCGAGCCGGAGCAGCCCCGGGTCGGGCGAGAGGCCGGACAGCGGTCCGGACAGCGGCTGGGACGGGGATCCGGACCGGGAGCCGGACGAGGGTTGGGACGGGAGACCGCGCGAGGGGTCCTGCGGGGCGTCAGCTCCGGCCGCGGCGCCGGGCCCGGGGCCGCGAGCGGGTTCGCGTACGGCGAGGACGGCGCCGGCGGTGCTGCGCCCCGCCCCGCCCGTGCGTCCGTCCGACGTGCCACCGGCCGTCCGCGCGGCGCCGGTCGCGTACTCCTGCTGCTCCATGTCGGGGACCAGACTAGACGCTGGACGCGGCCCCCGCTGGCAGCCGCCCGGGGCGCGGCGACATCCGGCCGGGCGGCCGGACGGTGAGCGCGCGCCGGCCCGGCGGCACGTCACCCCGCCCGCCCACCGGCACCTACGCACCGGTAACAATCTCTTCCGTGCCACCGCCCCGGTCCCCTATCGTGCCCGCACGGGCCGTCCGCCCCACCACCCTCGCCCCCACCCACCCGGAGGACACCCCCGCATGAGCATCCGTACGACCACCCGCGCCGTCCTCGGCGGCCGGCTGCGCTCGGCCTCCGGCCTGCTCGCCGGTTTCGCCGCCACCTCGGCGGCCCATCTGGGGGCGCTGCTGACCGACGTTCCGGCGCTGCGGCACGCCACCAAGCCGGCGTTGATGCCGCTGCTGGCCGCGCACAGCGTCGTCAGCGCCACCGCGGCGGGGCGGCGGGCGCCGAAGCTGCTGGCGCCGGCGCTGCTGGCGAGCGCGGGCGGGGACGTGCTGCTCCAGCTCGGCTCGGACCCCGCGTTCCTGGCCGGAATGGGCTCGTTCGCGGCGGCGCACGTCTGCTACGTGACGATGTTCGTCGGCCAGGGCGCACTGACGGAGCGGCGCCGCACGCTGGTGGTCGCGGCCGCCTACGCGGCGGCCTGGGCCTCGGTGGTGGGCCTGCTCTGGCCGGATCTCGGGGACCTCCGGATCCCGGTGGCCGGGTACAGCCTGCTGCTCGCCTCGACGGCGGTGACCTCGGCCGGACTGGGGGTGCGGACCGGGCTGGGCGGGGCGCTGTTCCTGCTCTCGGACACCCTGATCGCCACCAAGCTGGCGAACTGGCGGGAGCTGCCGGGCCACGATTTCTGGATCATGGCGACCTACATCCTGGCCCAGTACCTGCTGGCGACCGGCGCGCTGCGGGCCGCCGAGGCCCAGGAGGCCGGGGAGACCGGGGAGGCCGCGCAGGCCCGGGAGGAACAGGACCGGAGGAAGCCGCACGCCGACGCGACGGTCCCGGCCGACGGCACGGCCTGACCGCACGGCCTGACCGCACGGAGGTGGGGGGGGGGGGGGGGGGGGGGGGGGGGGGCCCCCCCCGCGCCCCGGGGGGGGGGCGGCCCGGGGGGCGGGGCGCGCCGGGCGAGAGGGGAGGGCGCGCGC
>NZ_JBHYUU010000077.1:10456-34977 GCF_042749955.1 Kitasatospora sp. NPDC059462
GGCACGGAGGTGCCGCCGGACGACGAACCGTCCGGCGGCACCCTCCCCCGGCTCAGGCGGACCCGGCGCCCGCGCGCCGCCGCAGCAGCCAGAAGCCGCCGATGCCGCCCGCGACCAGCAGCGCGCCGCCCGCCAGCTCGGCCGGGTTCGCCGCGATCGAGCCGCCGAGACCGGTCTTCACCGCGCCGTGCGGGGCGACCTGCTGGCTGCCGGCACCGGACTGCCCGAGGGAGCCCGCCCACTCCCCGGCCGCCTCGCTCCACCCGCCGAGGCCGGAGGGCGCGGAACCCGCGGCACCGGCACCGGCACCGGCACCGGCACCGGCGCCCGCACCGGCCCCCGCGCCCCCGCCCGTGGACACCGAGACCGTGGTCACCGTGACGCTGGTGGCGAAGGCGGCGCCGTCCGGGCAGGTCCCGTCGACCTTGTTGTCGCCCCCGTACTTGCCCGCCAGCCGGGCGGATCCGGTGTGCTTGCCGTCGGAGCCGAGCGTCAGGGTGGCGGGGCCGCCCTCGAAGGCCGGCGAGTTGGCGGTGATCGTCTTGGCGGTGGGCTTGTCGGACTTCTCACAGGCGACCGTGACCGTCACGGTCTGGCCCGGTGCGGCCTGGGACGGGCTGACCGAGGCGGCGCCGTCCTTGGCCAGCGCGAGGGGGGCCGTCAGGCCGGTCAGCAGCGTCGCGCCGATCAGGGCGGCGGCGGCCGTACGCGTGGGGCGCATACCGGAACCTCCGGGATTCTCTCGGGCGCGGCCGGGGACTCCTACGTCCACGTGATCGAACAACCACACCCGGTCACCCCCCGACGGTAGGCACCCGCCGCCCGCCCGGCCACCGCTCTGGCCCGTTCGGGCGAGCCGCCGCCACCCGGCGTCACCGCCCGCCGGCCACCCGCCCGGCCGTCAGAGGTCCAGGTCGACGACGACCGGGGCGTGGTCCGAGGTGCCCTTGCCCTTGCGCGCCTCCCGGTCGACATAGCTGTCGGTGACGGCGTCCACGAAGGGCTTGTTGGCGTAGGTGAGGTCGATCCGCATGCCCCGGTTCTTCGGGAAGGCCAGCTGGCGGTAGTCCCAGTAGGTGTAGGGGCGGTCGTACTTCAGCGGGCGCGGCACCACGTCGTGCAGCCCGGCCGCGTCGAGGGCGGCGAGGGCGGCCCGCTCGGCGGGGGTGACGTGGGTGAGGCCCTCGAAGGCCGCCACGTCGAAGACGTCCTCGTCGCTCGGCGCGATGTTGAAGTCGCCGAGGACGGCGAACGGGCGCTCGCCGGCCGCGTCCTCCAGCGAGGCGCGGCGCAGCGCCTCCAGCCACTCCAGCTTGTAGCGGTAGTGGGCGTGGTCGACCTCGCGGCCGTTGGGCACGTAGACCGACCAGACCCGGACCGGGCCGCAGGTGGCGGCGACGGCGCGCGGCTCGACGTCGGGCAGCAGGGCGTCGTCGGCGAGGTAGCCGGGCTGCTCGGGCAGGTCGCGGACGACGTCGTCGAGGCCGATCCGGGAGACGATCGCCACGCCGTTCCACCGGCCGGTGCCGTGGGCGGCGGTCTCGTAGCCGAGCTCGCGCACCGGCTCGTAGGGGAAGGCGTCGGCGGCGCACTTGAGCTCCTGGAGGCAGAGCACGTCGGGCTTGGCGCTCTCCAGCCATTCGAGGAGCTTGGGCAGCCGCGCGGTGACGGAGTTGATGTTCCAGGTGGCGATGCGGACGGTCACGGCGGGCGGCCTTCCCGGTGGCGGTTCAGGTACGGGTGCGGGGTGGGCGCCCGGGGGCCGCAGTGGCCCCGGTGGACGCCCACCCCGAATCTACCGAACGGCACCGACAGTCCGGCCCGGCCTCGACACACGGGCCTCGACACGCAGACCTCGACACGCGGGCCGCACGGCGCGGGCCCCGTGGCACCGGCCGCCCGGCTCCCGCCTCACGGCGCCGGCCGCACCACCGCCGCCGAGCCGCCGCCGCGGCGCACCGGTTCGGCCGCGGCGACCCAGCGGCCGTCCGGCAGCCGCTCGACGCCGGTCGCGGCACCGATCTCCGGCGTGGCGGCGAACACGTGGCCGAGCGCCTCCAGCCCGGTCCGCTCGGGCAGCGCCAGGAAGGCCGGCTCGGCCTGGGTGGCGGCGGTGTTGCGCTGGCTGGCGCGCGGCGCGGCGATCGCCTGCTCCAGGCTCAGGCCCCGGTCGAGGCGGCCGAGCAGCACCTGGAGGGTGGTGGTGATGATGGTGGCGCCGCCGGGCGAGCCGGCGGCCAGCAGGGGCTCGCCGTCGCGCAGCACGATGGTCGGCGAGAGCGAGGAGCGCGGCCGCTTGCCGGGGCCGGGCAGGTTGGGGTCGGGCACCCCGGGGAACAGCGGGGTGAAGTTGAAGTCGGTCAGCTCGTTGTTGAGCAGGAAGCCGCGGCCGGGGACGGTGATGCCGCTGCCGCCGGTCTGCTCCAGGGTGAGGGTGTAGGAGACGACGTTGCCCCAGCGGTCGGCCACCGTGAGGTGGCTGGTGCTCAGGCCCTCGTAGGGCTCGGCGGCGGGCGCCGGGGCGGCGTCCGGGCAGCCGGCCGGGTGACGCGGGTCGCCGGGGGCGACCGGGCTGGTGAGCGCGCGGTCGGGCCGGATCAGGCAGGCCCGGGAGGCCGCGTACCGGGCGGAGAGCAGCTCCTTCGTCGGCACGTCGTTGAACGCCGGGTCGCCGACCCAGCGGTTGCGGTCGGCGAAGGAGAGCCGCGAGGCCTCCAGGAAGTGGTGGTAGTACTGCGTGGCGTCGTAGTCGGCGACCTCGCCGTCCTCCAGGATGCCGAGCGCCTCGCCGACCGTGGTGCCGCCGGAGCTGGAGGGGGCGATCGAGTAGAGGTCGTAGTCCCGGTAGGCGACGTGGGTGGGCTGCTGGCGGCGGACCCGGTACGCGGCCAGGTCGGCGGCGTCCACCTGCCCGGGGCGGGCGTTGCGGCCGGAGGCGGGGTCGACCGGCGGGTGCTGGACGGTGCGGACGATGTCCTCGCCGATCGCGCCCCGGTAGAGCGCCTCGGTGCCCTCCTTGCCGAGCTGGCGGTAGGTGGCGGCGAGATCGGGGTTGCGGAAGGTGGAGCCGACCACCGGGAGCGCGCCGCCGGGCAGGAAGAGCCGGGCGGTGTCGGGGAAGTCCTTGAACCGGGCCTGGTTGAGCGCGGTCTGGTCCTGGAAGGTCTGGTCGACGGTGAAGCCCTGCTCGGCGATCCGCTGGGCGGGCTTGAGGTTCTCGGCGAAGCTGCGCCGGCCCCAGAGCCCGACGGCAGTCTCCCAGGTGGCCGGGGAGCCGGGGACGCCCACCGACAGGCCGCTGGTCACGGCGTCGGCGAACGGCAGCGGTGCGCCGTTCTCCAGGAAGAGCGAGGTGTCGGCCTTGCGGGAGGCGGTCTCCCGCCCGTCGATGGTGTGCACCCGGCCGGTGGCGTGGTCGTAGTAGACGAAGTACCCGCCGCCGCCGATCCCGGCCGAGTACGGTTCGGTGACCCCGAGCGCCGCGGCGACCGCCACCGCCGCGTCCACGGCGTTGCCGCCCTTGCGCAGGACCTCGATGCCGGCCGCCGTGGCGTCGGCGTCCACGCTGGCCACCGCCCCGCCCCAGCCGACCGCCTCGGGCACCTTGGCCGGCGGCGCCGCCCCGGCGGGTCCGGTGGCGGACCACACCAGGGCGGTGGCGAGCAGGAGCGACGGGGCGACGCGGGCCAGTGCTCTCATCCGATACTCCTCTGAGTCGACGTCAACTCCGTTGTTTCACAGGAGCCATGACCCCGACAACAGTGCCGCGTCGCTACCAACGGGTAGTTGACGGCGGGCAACCGTTCGGACGACGCCGCGCGGTCACGGCACGGCGCGCTCCACCCGGCGGCGCTTGATGGTGCGGAAGCGGCGGGCGACCTGGCGGGCGAGGTCGGCGGCGCCGACGAGCCCGGCCTCGTTGCCGAGGGCCGCGTGCACGATGGTCGCCTCGGGCCGGAAGCCGCGGCCGGTGAGGGTGCGGCGGAAGGTGTCGCGGGCCGGGCCGAGCAGCAGGTCTCCGGCCTCGGAGACGCCGCCGCCGATGACGAAGCGGCCCGGGTCGAGGGCGGCGGCCAGGTTGGCGATGCCGACGCCGAGCCAGGTGCCGACCTCGTAGAGCAGCTCGGTGGCGGTCGGGTCGCCGGCCCGGGCGGCCTCGGTGACCAGCGGCCCGGTGATGCCCTCGACGGTGCCGCCGGCCCGGGCCAGCAGCGGCTGGACCACCGGGGACTCCTCGGCGACCAGCTCGCGGGCGTCGCGCACCAGCGCGTTGCCGGAGGAGTACTGCTCCCAGCAGCCGCGGTTGCCGCACGGGCAGCGGTGGCCGCCGGGCACCACCTGCATGTGCCCGAACTCGCCGGCCAGCCCGTACCTGCCCCGGTCCACGAAGCCGTCGCGGACGACGGCGCCGCCGATGCCGGTGCCCAGGGTGAGCATCACCATGTGCTCCTCGCCCCGGCCGGCGCCGAAGCGCCACTCGGCCCAGGCGGCGGCGTTGGCGTCGTTCTCGACGACCACCGGGAACCGCAGCCGGGCGCTGAGCGCCTCCCGCAGCGGCTCGCCGCGCCAGTTGAGGTGCGGGGCGAAGAGCACGGTGGAGCGCTCGGCGTCGACCCAGCCGGCCGCGCCGACGCCGACCGCGTGGACGTCGTGCCGGTCGGCGAGCTCCAGCACCAGCTCGACGATGACGTCCTCGACGACCTTGGGGCTCTTGGACTTGTGGGGCGTGTCGGTGCGCAGCTTCTCCAGCACCTTGCCCTCGCCGTCGACCACGCCGGCGACGACCTTGGTGCCGCCGATGTCGACGCCGATCGTCGGCAGCCGGAGCACGCCGGCGGGCAGCGCCCGGCGGCGGCGCTCGGCGCGCGGCCCGAGGCCGAGCAGGGTGGGCAGGACCGGCGGACGGCTGCCGCCGTGGGGGCTGGTCACGGCTGCGGACGCTCCTTGGTGCCGGGATCGGTGGTCGGGCCATCGGTCGGGCCGCTGCTCGGGCCGCTGCTCGGACCGGGGGTCGGGCCGGCGTCCGGTCCGGTGGCCGGTCCGGTGGCCGGGCCGCCGGGGACGCCGGGGGCGCCGGCCCGGGACAGCTCGTGGGAGAGCTCGGCGAGGTCGGAGCCGCCGGCCATCTCGGTGGTGAGCTGTTCGAGGCCGATCTCCGCCCGGGGGTGGCTGCCGGCCATCCGGCCCCGCTTGAGCAGGGTGAAGTGGTCCCCGACCAGGTACGCGTGGTGCGGGTTGTGGGTGATCAGCACGACGCCGAGTCCGGCGTCCCGGGCGGCGGTGACGTACTTGAGCACCACCCCGGACTGCTTGACGCCGAGCGCGGCGGTCGGCTCGTCCAGGACGAGCACCTTGGCGCCGAAGTGCACGGCGCGGGCGATGGCCACGCACTGGCGCTGCCCGCCGGACAGCGTGCCGATCGGGCGGTCGACGTCGGGCAGGTCGATGCCCATGTCGGCGAGCGCCCGGCGGGTGGTGGCGCGCATGCCGTCGGCGTCGATCCGCAGCCCGCCCCAGCGCTTGTGCCCCTGCTCGGAGCCGAGGAAGAAGTTGCGCCAGACGGGCATCAGCGGCACCACGGCGAGGTCCTGGTAGACGGTGGCGATGCCGCGGTCCAGGGCCTGGCGCGGGGAGTCCAGCCGGACCTCCTCGCCGGCCACCGTGAAGGTGCCCTCGTCGTGCCGGTGCAGCCCGGCGATGATCTTGATCAGGGTGGACTTCCCCGCGCCGTTGTCGCCCAGCACGCAGCTGATCTCGCCGGAGCGCAGGGTCAGCGAGACGTCCTCCAGCGCGCGCACGGTGCCGTAGGTCTTGCCGACACCCCGCAGGGAGAGGAGCTCGGTCATCGGGGCCCCCGTTCGGCGCGGCGCTTGACGAAGGAGTTCAGCAGGGCGGCCAGCAGCAGCATCGCACCCAGGAAGAACTTGAACCAGTCGGGGTTCCACTGGGCGTAGATGATGCCCTTGCTGGCCATGCCGAAGATCAGCGCGCCGAGTGCGGAGCCCACCACCGAGCCGTAGCCGCCGGTGATCAGGCAGCCGCCGATGACGGCCGCGACGATGTAGATCAGCTCGTTGCCGACGCCCTCGCCGGACTGCACGGTGTCGAAGGAGAACAGCAGGTGCTGGCCGAGCACCCAGGCGCCGAAGCCGACGAACAGGTAGAGCACGGTCTTCGTCCGGGCGACCGGGACGCCCACCGCGCGGGCCGCGTCCGCGTCCCCGCCGACCGCGAAGATCCAGTTGCCGAACCGGGTGCGCAGCAGCACCCAGCTGCCGGCCAGCAGCAGGCCCAGCCACCACCAGACGGTGGCCTTGACGGTCAGCCCGCCGACGGTGACCTCGGAGGCGAACAGCCAGCGGCAGGAGGCGAAGCCCTCCATGTCGGAGATCGGCTTGGTGGTGACGGTGCCGGAGACCGCCTTGGTGACGCCGAGGTTGGCGCCGGTCAGCATCAGGAAGGTGCCGAGGGTGACGATGAAGCTCGGCAGCTTGGTGCGCGCCAGCATCCAGCCGTTGAACAGGCCGACCGCCAGCGTGACGGCCAGCGAGGCCAGCACGCCGACCCAGGTGACGGCGGTGAGCTGGTAGGAGACCATCGACGAGGTCAGCGCGGCGGTGGTGACCAGGACGCCGGCCGACAGGTCGAACTCGCCGCCGATCATCAGCAGTGCGACCGGGACGGCCATGATCCCGATGGTGGAGGCGGCGTACAGCACGGTGCCCAGCGAGGAGACCCGCAGGAAGGGCTCGGCCACGGCGGCGAAGACCAGGAAGACCGCGGCCGCCGCCAGCAGCGCGCCCAGCTCGGGCCGGCCGGCCAGCCGGCGCAGCGCGGCCGGGCGCTCCCGGCGCTCGGCGGCCAGGACGTCGGAGGTGCTCACCTGGTCCCCCTCGCGACGTACTCGGCCAGGGCGTCCGCGTTCTCCTTGGTGAGGATCTGCGGGCCGGTGGCCACCGGCCTGCCGCCGCCGAGCATGTTGAGGTTGAAGCGGTAGAGCCAGATCAGGTCGACGCCCTCGTAGCCCTGGAGGTAGGGCTGCTGGTCGACGGCGAAGCCGACGGTGCCCGCCTTGAGGCCGGCCACCACCTGGGTGCCCAGGTCGAAGGTGTCGAGCTCGACCGGGCGGCGGGCGTCCTGGACCGCCTGGAGGCCGGTGGCCGCCATCGGGCCGGAGAGGGTGAGCACGGTGTCGATCGCCTGGTCGGCCTGGAGCTTGGCGGAGATCGCCGCCCGGGCGTCGGGCATGTTGACGCCGTCGACGTACAGCACCTGGAAGGCGCCGCCGGAGGTGCTCCGGGCGCCGGAGCAGCGCTGCTCCTGGCCGACGTTGCCCTGCTCGTGGATCACGCACAGGACGTTCTTGCGGCCGCGCCCGGCGAGCTCGGTGCCGGCGGCCTGGCCGGCGGTGGCCTCGTCCTGGCCGATGTGGGTGAGCGCGCCGAACTTCGCGGAGAACTCCTGGCCGGAGTTGATGGTGATCACGGGGATGCCGGCGGCCTTGGCCTTGCCGAGCACGTCGGCCATCGCGTCGCCCTTGGCGAGGGTGACCAGCAGGCCGTCGACCTTCTGGTCGATGGCGGCCTGGACGAGCTGGACCTGGTTCTGGGTCTGCGCGTCGTTGGAGTACAGGAAGGTGATGTTGTCCTTGGCGGCGGCCTGCTCGGCGCCCTTGCGCACGGTGTCCCAGAAGGCGTCGCCGGCGCCCGCGTGGGTCACCATGGCGACCTTCCAGCGCGGGGTGGTGACGGCGCCGCCGGCGGTGGCCGCGGCCTTGGCGCGGGCCTCCTCGGCGCGTCTGCCTCCGGTGCTGCTGCAGCCGGCGACGGCGACCGTGAGGGCCAGGACGGCCAGCGCGGCGGCGAGGGGCCTCAGCCGGCGGACGGGACTCATGCGGGTTGTGCTCATCCCCATAGTCTCGCTTCCCGGCGCACGCGCTTTCGCACCGCCTCGCCCGGTGGGGCGATCCGTCCGGACGGTATCGTGCCCCGCGGGGGGATTCCTGGGAGTCCGCTGGGTGCGACGTCCGGACGAGGTCCGCCGGGGTGGCAGACTGGTGCGGGCCCGAAATGGGGAGCTTCGCGTGAACGTGATGTTCCTCTCAGGTTCCGCACAGATTCGGACGGCAACCGATCCCCGTTCCAGGCCGTCTGATGCCATTGAGGTGGCGCTCCGGGCGAGTGGGGCCCGAGCGGCTTCGAACCCGGATACGAGAACTTCATGCAACTGACAGGTACGCCATTCTTCATCTGCACGGTCATTCTCGTGCCGGTCTCCATCGCGGTGGCGATGTGGTTCTGGGGACGGGTCAAGGGCCCCAAGCCGGTGCGCGTCCTGTCCAGGCTCGCCATGCTCGTGTTCTGCCAGGTCACCGCGGTGGTCATGGTCTTCGTGATGGTCAACAACGCCAACCTCATCTACGGCAACTGGGACGACCTGCTCGGCACCGGCAACCACGTCCGGGCGGTGCCCTCCGTCCCGCCGCAGGAGCCGGCCGCGGCCGGCGGCCAGGGCGTGGCCCCGGCGGCCGGTGCCGGGGGCGGCGGCGGTGCGCCGGCCGGTGACGCGGCCCACCCGCCGGCCAACAAGGTCCAGCAGTCCTTCCGCGGCGTGGACGACCCGAAGGTGCCGGGCGACGTCCAGAAGACCGACCTGAAGGGCCAGCTGTCCGGGGTCGACGGCGAGGTGCTGGTCTGGCTGCCGCCGCAGTACAACGACCCGGCGTTCAAGGACCGGAAGTTCCCGGTGGTCGAGCTGATCCCCGGCTACCCGGGCTCCTCCTCCACCTGGTACGGCACGCTGAAGGTCTCCGAGCAGCTCAAGCCGCTGATGCAGCAGGGCAAGGTGGCGCCGTTCATCCTGGTCTCGCCGCGCACCCTGCTGCTGGGCAACCACACCGACGCGGGCTGCACCGACGTGCCGGGCAAGGTCAACGCGGACACCTGGCTCACCCGGGACGTGCCGCAGATGATCCTGGACAACTTCCGGGCCGACCCGTCCTCCGACCGCTGGGCGATCGCCGGCTACTCGGCCGGCGCGCACTGCGCCGCCAAGCTCTCGCTCGCCCACCCGAACCGCTACCGGGCCGGCGTCAGCCTCTCGGGCTACAACGACCCGGCGACCGAGAAGGACTCGCTGGTCGGCAAGGACCCGAAGCTGCGCGAGGCCAACAACCCGGTCGCCCTCGTCAAGGGCGCCGCCCAGCCGCCGAAGGTCTCGCTGTACGTCTCCGGCAACAAGGGCGACGGCTACGAGGACGGCCAGGCGATCGCCGCCGCCGCCAAGGCGCCCACCACCGTCCAGGTCGTCGAGACCACCGGTCCGCACTCCAGCGACGTGTGGAAGGACATGGTGCCGGGCGTCTTCGAGTGGCTGACCGGCATCATCCCGGCCCAGTGACCCGCGCGCGCCGAGGCCCCCGGAGCACCACGCTCCGGGGGCCTCGGCCGTCGCGGCGCGCTCAGCCCAGCGCGAGCGCCAGGTAGAAGTCCACCCGGTCCTCCAGGCGGGACAGGTCACGGCCGGTCAACTCCTCGATGCGGCCGATCCGGTAGCGCAGGGTGTTGACGTGGACGTGCAGCTGCGCGGCGCACCTGGTCCACGAGCCGTCCGCGCGCAGGAACGCCTCCAGGGTGCGCACCAGCTCCGCCTGGTGCTCCTGGTCGTAGGCGATCACGGTGTCCAGCAGCCGGCCGCGGAAGGCCCGGCGGACCTCGTCCGGGACGGCCGCGAGCAGCAGCACGTGCGAGGCCAGCTCCTCCGGCCCGGCCACGCCGACCCGGCCGGGCCTGGCGTCCGCGATCCGGCGGGCGTGCCGGGCCTCCTCCAGCGCGCCGCGCAGGCCGGCCGCCTCCCGGGCGGGGGCGGAGACGCCGACGGTGATCCGGCCCTCCGGCCCGAGCCCGGCCTCCAGCGGGGCGAGCAGCTCGCGCAGCGCCTCGGCGGGCACCGGGCCGTCCGGCGCGGGCATCACCACCACCGCGCCGGTCCCGGCCCCGGCGACGAGCGCGCGGTCGGTGCCGGCGTCGAGGGCCTCCTCCAGGACGGCCCGCACCACGCCCTCGGGCAGGCCGGTGCCCTCGGCGCTGGCCACCAGCCAGGCGCCCTCCCCCGCCGGGCCCGCCGGGCCGGGCCCCCGGTAGCGGGCGGCCGTCGCCGCGGACGCGTCCAGGGTGCGGCCGATCTCCGCCGGGTCGGCGTCGCGCCGCAGCAGGGCGAGCAGGTCGTCGGCGAGGCCGCGGCGCAGCCGGCGGCCCTCGTCGCGGCGGTGGCGCTCGGCGGCGACCAGCCGGGCGAGGTTCTCGGCGAGCTGCTGGCGCTTGGCGCTCCACTCGGTGACGTCGCCGGCGACCACGAGCATCCAGTCGGCGAGCGGGACCGGGACCGGCGGGGCCGGGGCCGGCGGTGTGGCGGGCGCGGGCAGCAGCGAGTAGGGGCCGGCCGCCAGCCGGACCCGGTGCGGGGGCCGGCGGCGCCGGGACTGGGCGGTGAGGTGGGCGCGGACCAGTTGGTCGCGGTCCTCGGCGGTCAGCCGGTCGGCGGGGCCGGCGATCACCGCGCCGGTCGGGGCGAGCACCCAGCAGTCGAGGTCGAGGTCGCCGCCCAGCAGGTCGAGGACGGCGTCCAGTCCCCCGCCGCCGGCCGCCGAGACCAGCATCCGGTGCCGGTCGACGAGGGCGGCGAGGTCCGAGGCCCGGTCCGCCGAGACCTGGCGGCCGACGAACTCGGTGACGGTGCCGAAGGCGATGTCGTCGGGCACCGCGAGCAGCGGCATCCGGTGCCGGCGGCAGGCCTCGACGAGGTCCTCGGGGACCGGCCCGACCTCGGCCTCGCCGGCCGCGAGGGCGACCGCGCCGCCGGCCGCGAGGGTGCGCACGAACCGCTCGGAGTCGGCCGGGCCGGAGCGCCAGAGCATGCCGGTGAGGACCAGCTCGCCGCCGTGCAGGTACCGGCCCGGGTCGTGCAGGTCGGTCGTCATCACCCCGCTGACCTGCCGGTCCAGCTCCTCCTCGGCCGCGAGCAGACGCAGGCGCGGGGCGCCGGGGGCGAGCAGGTCACGGACACGCATCCGCGGGCTCCTTCGGGGCTGGGGGTGGGGTGAGGGTGGTCCGAGCGCTCGGTCCGCGGTCACAGTCTGCCCGAACACGCGTGCTCGGCGTGACGTCCCGGGGCCGCCCGGGCCGAGGGTCCCCCCGGGTGCCGGACCGCCGGGCCGTGCCCGGGAGGCGCGGCCGGACTACGGTCGTAGGTGGGGCCGCGCGCGGGCCGGACCGCGGCGCTGTCCCGCCGCACCGGCCCCTTGGAGGAACGTACAGGATGCCGGGCTCCCCGGCCGCCGGGGTTTCATGCCATCGGTGACTGCCCGGGGCCCGGTCGCGGGGGTTCACTGGCCGGACGGCGCCGGACACACCCCGTGACCGGACGGCGACCACGCGAGGAGGCGCCCGATGGAGTTCCTCCGCCCCGCGAGCTGGGACGAGGCGCTCGCCGCGAAGGCCCGGCACCCGGACGCGCTGCCGCTCTGCGGCGGCACGGACGTCATGGTCGAGCTGAACTTCGACCTGCGCCGCCCGCCCGCGCTGCTCGACCTGACCCGCGTCGCCGAGCTCACCACCTGGTCGGACGACGGCGCGGTGGTGCGGCTCGGCGCCGCCGTCCCGTACAGCCGGATCATCGCCGAACTGTCCGGCCCGCTGCCCGGCCTCGCGCTGGCCGCCCGCACCGTCGGCTCCCCGCAGATCCGCAACCGGGGCAGCGTCGGCGGCAACCTGGGCGCGGCCTCGCCGGCCGGTGACGCGCACCCGGCGCTGCTGGCGGCCGGCCGGGACGTGGCCGTCGAGGCGGCCTCGGTGCGCGGCACCCGGCTGATCCCGATCGACGCGTTCTACACCGGGGTGAAGCGCAACGCCCTGGCGGCCGACGAGCTGATCCGCGCGGTGCGGATCCCGGTCGCCGACGGGCCGCAGCAGTTCGCCAAGGTCGGGCCCCGCAACGCGATGGTGATCGCGGTCTGCGCGTTCGGCTTCGCGCTGCACCCGCGCACCGGCACCGTCGGCACCGGGATCGGCTCGGCCGCCCCCACCCCGCGCCGCGCCGTCGAGGCCGAGGAGTACCTGCGCGGGGAGTTCGCCGGGCGCGGCCTGTGGGAGGGCGGCGGCGCGCTGGAGGCCGGGCTGGTCCGGCGCTTCGGCGAGCTGGTCGCGGCCGCCGCCGCGCCGATCGACGACGTCCGCGGCAGCGCCGCCTACCGGCGGCACGCGCTCGCCGTGATCGCGCGGCGCACCCTCACCTGGACCTGGAACGAGCACCGCCGGCAGATCAGGAGCGCGGCATGAGGGTCACCTTCACCGCCAACGGCAGACCGGTCGAGGCCGACGACGTGTGGGAGGGCGAGAGCCTCCTGTACGTGCTGCGCGAACGCGTCGGCCTGCCCGGTTCGAAGAACGCCTGCGAGCAGGGCGAGTGCGGCTCCTGCACGGTCCACCTGGACGGCGTGCCGGTCTGCGCCTGCCTGGTCGCGGCCGGCCAGGCGCAGGACCGCGAGGTGCGCACCGTCGAGGGCCTGGGCGGGGAGGACGGTGCCCTCGGCCCCGTCCAGCAGGCGTTCCTGGACGCCGGCGCCGTCCAGTGCGGCTTCTGCACCCCGGGGCTGCTGGTGCAGACCGACGCGCTGCTGGCCCGGGACCCGCGGCCGTCCGACGCCGACATCCGCGAGGCGCTGTCGGGCAACCTGTGCCGGTGCACCGGGTACGAGAAGATCATGGACGCGGTGCGGCTGGCGGCCGCCCGGACGGCGGGGCGGTGAGCGGATGGACGCGCACGCCCGCCGGGTGGACGCACGCGCCCGGACCGCGGACGCACCGGCCGCCCCCGCGACCGCGCCGGCCCGCGGCGTCCGGGGGGAGAAGAGCCTCCAGGACCTCCGGCAGAGCAGCCCGGACGGCATCGGCGGCTCGCCGCTGCGCCCGGACGGCGCGCTGAAGGCACGCGGCGAGTTCGCCTACTCCTCCGACCTGTGGCACGAGGACATGCTCTGGGGCACGGCGCTGCGCTCGCCCCACCCCCGGGCCGCCATCCTCTCGGTGGACGTCTCCGGGGCGCTCGCCGTGCCCGGGGTCGCGGCGGTGCTCACCCACGAGGACATCCCCGGCACCGCGTACTACGGGCTGGACGTCGCCGACCAGCCGGCCCTGGCCGTCGACCGGATCCGCTACCAGGGCGAGCCGATCGCCCTGGTGGCCGCCGACCATCCGGAGACCGCCCGGCGCGCGGCGAAGCGGATCGCGGTCGTGTACGAGGTGCTGACCCCGATCGTCACCGAGGAGCAGTGCCTCGACCCGGGGACCCACGGCTACGTGCACGAGCCGCACGAGTACCGCGCGCACGCGCGGGGCAACGTCTGCCACGAGCAGTGGGTGGTCTCCGGCCTCGGCGTCACCGACGAGGTGCGGGCGCGGGCCGACGTGGTGGTCCGCGGCACCTACGAGGTCGGGATGCAGGACCAGGCCTTCCTGGGCCCGGAGTCCGGGCTGGCGGTACCGGCCGGGGACGGCGGCGTCGACCTCTACGTCGCCACCCAGTGGCTGCACGCGGACCGGCGGCAGATGGCGCCGGTGCTCGGGCTGCCGGAGGAGAAGGTCCGGCTCACCCTGGCCGGCGTCGGCGGGGCGTTCGGCGGCCGCGAGGACCTCTCGATGCAGATCCACGCCTGCCTGCTGGCCCTGCGCACCGGCCGCCCGGTCAAGATCGTCTACTCCCGGGACGAGTCGTTCTTCGGCCACGTCCACCGCCACCCGGCGCGGATGACCTACGAGCACGGCGCCACCCGGGACGGCCGGCTGGTCTACTCCGACGCCCGGATCGTGCTGGACGGCGGCGCGTACGCCTCCACCTCCCCGGCGGTGGTCGGCAACGCGGCCTCGCTCGGCAACGGCCCCTACGTGATCCCGAACGTCCGGATGCACGCCCTCGCGCTGTACAGCAACAACCCGCCCTGCGGGGCGATGCGCGGCTTCGGCGCGGTGCAGGCGGCGTTCGGCTACGAGAGCCAGATGGACCGGCTGGCCGCCGCAGTCGGCATGGACCCGGTGGAGTTCCGGCAGCTCAACGCCGTCCGGCAGGGCGACCGGATGCCCACCGGCCAGGAGATCGACGCGCCCGCGCCGGTCGCCGAACTGCTGCGGCGGGTCAAGGAGCGGCCGCTGCCGCCGCCGCTCGCCCCGGACGGCCCCGACCAGCGGGAGCTGCCCGGCGCGCTGTCCAACTCCACGCACGGCGAGGGGGTGGTGCGCGGCGTCGGCTACTCGGTGGGCATCAAGAACGTCGGCTTCTCCGAGGGCTTCGACGACTACTCCACGGCACGGGTGCGACTGGAGGTGATCGGCGGCGAGCCGGTCGCCCTGGTGCACACCGCGATGGCCGAGGTCGGCCAGGGCGGGGTCACCGTGCAGGCGCAGATCGCCCGCACCGAGCTGGGCGTCGAACACGTGACCATCCAGCCGGCCACCACGACCGGGATCGACTCGGCCGGTTCGACCTCCGCCTCCCGGCAGACCTACATGACGGGCGGCGCGGTCAAGCTGGCCGCCGAGGCGGTCGCGCGGGAGCTGATCGAACGGGGCCGGCGCCGCCACGGCTGGACCCAGCGGGACCTCGCGCTCGCCGGCGGCGAGGTCGTCTCCGCGTCGGCCGGCCCGCTGGCCGCCGTCGCCGACCTGCTGGGCGACGAGCCGATCGACCTGACCCGGGTCCACCGCCACCGTCCGACCTTCCCCTTCGACCGGGAGACCGGGCAGGGCCGGGGCCACGTCCAGTACAGCTTCTGCGCCAACCGCGCGGTGGTCGACGTGGATGTCGAACTCGGCCTGGTCAAGGTGGTCGAGCTGAGCGCCGTCCAGGACGTCGGCCGGGCGCTCAACCCGCTGTCGGTGGTCGGCCAGATCCAGGGCGCCTGCACCCAGGCGCTGGGGCTCGCGGTGATGGAGGAGATCCTCCTGCGGGACGGCGAGGTGCGCAACGCCTCCTTCACCGACTACCTCGTCCCGACCGTCCTGGACACCCCGCCGATCCCGGTCGAGCTGCTCGAACTGCCCGACCCGCACGCCCCGTACGGGCTGCGCGGGGTGGGCGAGGCGCCGACCGTCTCGGCCACGCCGTCCATCGTGGCGGCCGTGCGCGCCGCCACCGGGCTGGCGCTGAACCGGATCCCGGTGCGGCCCGAGCACCTGACCACCGAGCGGCCCGGGCCGCTCTGACCGGCCGCAGGGCCGCCGCACCGCGGCCCTGCCCGCGCGGGAGCGCGCCGGGCCCCACGGGTGCCCGCCGCCGTACGGGATCGTTCTCCCTGCGGCGGCGGTGCCCCCGGCGGGCCCGGTTCGCCTACCCTCGAAAGCGCGAAGGAGCTCCCGTCATGCAGGACATCGCCGAGCAGCTGCTGGCCTGGCACGCGTCCGGCCGCCCCTTCGCCGTGGCCACCGTCGTCGGCGTCACCGGCAGCGCCCCGCGCGACCCGGGCGCCGCGCTCGCCGTCGACGCGGACGGCGAGGCCGTCGGCAGCGTCTCCGGCGGCTGCGTGGAGGGGGCCGTCTACGAGCTGTGCCGGACCGCCCTCGCCTCCGGCGAACCGGTGCTGGAACGGTTCGGCTACGGCGACGAGGACGCCTTCGCCGTCGGCCTGACCTGCGGCGGGGTGCTGGACGTGTTCGTCCAGCCGGTCGTCCCCGGCGCCGATCCGGCGCTCGACGCGGGCATCGCGCTCATCGCCGCCGGCACCCCCGTGGCGCTCGCCCGGGTCGTCGCCGGGGGCGCGGGGCCGCTCGGTGCGACCCTCGCCGTCACGGCAGCCGGCCACCACGGCACCCTCTCCCCCGCGCCGCCGACGCCGACCACGCCGACGCCGCTGGAGCGGGCCGTGGTCGCCGAGGCGCGCGCCATGCTCGACGCGGGCCGCACCGGCCGGCTCGTGCTCGGCCTCGACGGGCGCCCCTGCGACGACCGCGCGCGGGGCACCGTCACCCTGTTCGTCGAGTCGTACGTGCCGGCGCCCCGGATGCTGGTGTTCGGTGCGATCGACTTCGCCGCGGCGGTCGTGCGGATCGGCAGGTTCCTCGGCTACCACGTCACCGTCTGCGACGCCCGGCCGGTCTTCGCCACGGAGCGGCGCTTCCCCGACGCCGACCGGGTGGTCGTCGACTGGCCGCACCGCTACCTGGACTCCCAGCTGGACCGGCTGGACGGGCGCACGGTGGTGTGCGTGCTCACCCACGACCCCAGGTTCGACCTGCCGCTGCTGGAACGCGCCCTGCGGCTGCCGCTCGGCTTCGTCGGCGCGATGGGCTCGCGCCGCACCCACCGCGAGCGCGCGGCCGGGCTGCGCGCCGCCGGGCTGACCGAGGCCGAACTCGCCCGGCTGCACTCGCCCGTCGGCCTCGACCTCGGCGCCCGCACGCCCGAGGAGACCGCCATCTCGGTCGCCGCCGAGATCGTCGCCCACCGGCGGGGCGGCGGGTGCCTGCCGCTGAGCGCCGGGGACGGGCCGATCCACCACGACCGCGCGGACGGCGGCGCCCCCGGCGCGGCGGCGCACGGCGTCACGGGCCACGGCGGCGCGGGCCACGGCGGCGCCGGGCACGGCCTCGCGGCGGGCCGGGCTCAGCTCACCACGTTGTAGGCCTCGCAGATCATCGGCGCGGCGGTCGCCATGCCCACCTCGCGCAGGATCGGCAGCAGCACGGCCGCGAAGTGCTCGAAGGCCTCCCGGGACTCCCAGACGTCGGTGACGTGCCAGCCCCCGCCGTCCGGCAGCGGACCGGCCGCGTGCAGCAGCAGGCCGCGCACCGGCCAGTCCTCGGGCCGGTGCAGCCCGGTGCCGCCGGTCAGCCGGTCCACCGACTCCTCGTACTGCTCCCGGGTGACCCCGGGGAGGTCGAACACCGCGATGATCGCCATGGGGCGGCTCCTGTGCCTGCCTGCCGACGGCCCGTCACCGCCCGGTCGCCTCCAGTGCAGCCCGCGGGTCCGCGCGGCGGCCAACCCGGTACCGCCGAACGGGTGAATTGCGGCCCCCGTGCGGCGGCGGGAGGCTGGAGACGAGGACTCACCCGAGCCCGGGAAAGGGGCACCGCCATGCGTGCGTTGCTGGAGATCGAACTCGACACCCAGACGGCCAACCGCGCCGTCGCGGACGGCGCCGTCGCGGCGACGTTCGACCGGATCATGGCCGACCTGAAGCCCGAGGCCGCCTACGCCTTCCCGCGCAACGGCCGGCGCTGCCAGATCGTCGTGGTGGACGTCCCCGACGAGGCCGCCGTCGTCAAGATCTGCGAGCCCTTCTGGCTGGAGTTCAACGCCCACATCGACATGCACATCTGCATGGACCCGGAGCAGCTGAACGAGGGTCTGAAGCGGCTGGGCCGCTGAGCGCCCGCCGCTCCCCCGGCCGTCAGTCGGAGACCGCCAGCTTCAGGCCGAACCCGACCACCACCACACCGGTCACCCGGTCCATCGCCCGGCGCGCCGCCGGCCGGCGCAGCCGGCCGCGCAGCGCCCGGGCGAAGCCCACCAGCACCAGCGACCAGAGCAGCCCCTCCACCACGTGCACGCAGGTGAGCGCGACCCCGGCGGCGAAGTGCGGCGCCCCCGCCGGGATGAACTGCGGCAGCACCGCCACGTAGAAGACGCCCACCTTGGGGTTGAGCAGATTGGTCAGCAGACCGCGCCGCCAGCCGGCCGCCAGGCCGCCCGCCGGGGTCTTCTCCCCGTCCGCCCCCGGCTCCGGCTGCTCCTCGCCGCCGCCCCCGGCCCGGGCGCGGATCATCCCGATCCCCATCCACACCAGGTAGGCGGCGCCCGCCCAGCGCAGCACCTCGTAGCCGACCCGCGAGGCGGTGAGCAGCGCCGTCACCCCGGCCGAGGTGAACGTCCCCCAGAGCAGCGTGCCGGTCTGGATGCCGAGCACCACGCCCCAGGCCTGCCGCCGGTGGCCGAGGGCCGAGGTCCGCAGGATCAGGGCGGTGTCCAGCCCCGGGGTGAGGGTCAGCAGCCCCACGACGAGGGCGAAGGACCAGAGGGCGGTCGTCATTTCCATGGGCCCTCATCGTACGGGGGCACGGAACGTCGGCCGTACCGGATTTCCACCTGCGCTTTCCCGGTGGCTGGGCGGGTCAGGCCAGTCGCCGGACCCGCTCGGCGACCCGGCGGCCCTCCTGCCGGGTCGGGTCGTACTCCACCCGCTGGCCCTCGGTCAGCACCCGGTCCCCGCCCCCCGCCGGCAGGATCGAGTCGTAGTACACGTACAGCGGCGGGCCGTCGTCGTCGGGGGTGATCAGGCCGTACCCGTGGTTCGCGTGGTAGGACTGCACGGTGCCGGTGGCCATCGGGTCTCCTCGGGTCCGGTGGTGGGCGCGTGGGCCGAACGCCCCCCGGCCCTCCATGATCGGTGCTGGACCGGCCGGGCGCGCCCCGGCCCGAACGGGAGGACGGCCCGCCGATGCGCACCGCACGGGCGATCTCACTGCTCCTGCTGCTCCAGGCGCGCCGCAGCATGACCGGCGCCGAACTGGCCGCCGAGCTGGAGGTCTCCGAGCGCACCGTGCAGCGCGACGTGCTGGCCCTGGCCGAGGCCGGCGTCCCCGTGTACGCCGACCGGGGGCGGGCCGGGGGCTACCGGCTGCTCGACGGCTACCGCACCCGGCTGACCGGCCTCGACCGCGCCGAGGCGGAGGTGCTGCTGCTGGCCGGACTGCCCGGGCCGCTCGGGGACATGGGTCTCGCCGATCCGGCGCTGGCCGCCCGGCTCAAGGTCGCCGGCGAGCTCGGCGGCGCCCCGGCCGCCGGGGCCCGGCGGTTCCACCTGGACGCGCCCGGGTGGTTCCGCGACGCACCCGTGCCGCCGCTGCTGGCCGAGGTCGCGCGGGCGGTGTGGGGCGGGCGGCTGCTGCGGGTCCGCTACCGGCGGCGCCCCGGGGCGGACCCCGGCGCGGAACCCCCGGTCGAGCGGGTGCTGCAGCCGTACGGGCTGGTGCTGAAGGCGGGCACCTGGTACCTGGTCGCCCGGCCGGACGAGGACGGCCCCGGCGAAGGCCCCGAGGACGGCCCGGCCGGCGGCCCGGCGGTGGCCGGCCGTGTCTACCGGGTGGACCGGCTGACCGCCGCCGAGCCGCTGGCCGACCGGCCGTTCGAACGCGACGAGGCGTTCGACCTCGCCGCGTTCTGGGACGCCAAGGCCGCCGAGTTCGCCCGTTCGCTGCTGCGCGAGCGGGTGACCGTACGGCTCAGCCCGCACGGCGTCGAGCGCCTGCCGCACCTGCTCGAACCGGTCGCCGTCCGGGAGGCGCTCGCCGGCGCCGGGGAGCCGGACGGGCACGGATGGGTGACCGTCCGGCTCCCCGTCGAGTCCCTGGACGTCGGCTACGAGGAACTGCTGCGGCTCGGACCGGAGGCCGAGGTGCTCGACCCGCCGGCGCTGCGACGGCGGCTGGCCGGGGCGGCGGCCCGCGCCGCCGCCCTCTACGGCCCGCCTCAGCGGTAGCCGGCCGGGTCCGGCGGGCCGTCCGCGCCCTCGACGTCCACCAGGTAGCGGAAGGCGTCCGGGCGGCTGCCGTCCAGATCGGTGAAGCCGTACTCCACGGCCAGGCCGCCGCTGGAGAGCGAGGTGCCGTTGAACCGCGCGGCCCCGGGGTCGGCGGCCAGCGCCACCACCGCGCGTCCGACGTACAGCGGGGACTCCGAGATGCCGAACTGCGGCTCGGCCGCCGTCGCCTCGCGCCAGGTCTCCTCGGTGACGCCGAAGTGCTCCAGCATCATCTCCGAGCGCATCCACCCGGGCGTCAGCGCCACCGCCGTCGCCCCGCGCGGACCCAGCTCGTGCCCCAGCGCGAACGCCATCCGCAGTACGGCTGCCTTGGCGACGTCGTAGAAGAAGGAGTTGCGGTAGCGGGTGCCGTTGTACTCCGCGGTGCCGTCCGTCATCTCCACCACCAGCCCGCCGGGGCGGCGCAGCAGCAGGGGCAGCAGGTGGTGGCTGGTGATCGCGTGCGTCTCGACGGCCAGCCGCAGCAGCCGCAGCCCCTTGTCGAGGTCGTGCTCCCAGACCGGGAGGTCCCACGCGAAGAGCTGCTCACCGCCCCAGATGTCGTTCACCAGGATGTCCAGCCCGCCCTGCTCGGCCTCGATCCGCGCGGCCACCGCCGCCACCTCGGCGGGCACCAGGTGGTCGGCGCGCACCGCGATGCCGTGCCCGCCGGCCGCCGTCACCAGGGCCGCCGTCTCCTCCAGGGTCTCCGGGCGCCCGTACTCGCCCCGGTGCCCCTCGGCGCTGCGCCCCGTCCCGTACACCGTCGCCCCGGCGGCGCCCAGCGCCACCGCGATCCCCCGCCCGGCCCCGCGCGTCGCCCCCGCGACCAACGCGACCTTCCCCTTCAGCGGCTGCTCCGTCATCCCTCGCCCTTCCTCGCGGCCCGTGGTGTCTCCACCCGTCACCACCGATGCTCCCCCGGAATCCCGACACCTCCTGTCGGGATTCCGGCAGAAGCTCGACCGGGAATGCGAGGGCCGTCCGTCAGCCGGCCGAGCCGGGTGGAACCACCCACCGGCTCGGCCGACCCGGCACGGCGGCGATCACGGCACTGAGCCTGTGATACCGGATTCACGCTTGTCCGGCGTCAAAGACCCGTGGGCCGCTCAGGTGACGTCGAGGCGGGCGGCGAGGCGGAGGAGGCCGGGGGCGAGGCGGCTGAGGAAGCGGGCGGCCCTGGCCTCGGGGGTGACCGGGACGACGGGCTTGTTGGTGCGGACGGCGGCCAGGATCGCGGTGGCGACCTTCTCCGGCGGGAAGCCGCGGCGGGCGTAGAGGCGGGCGGCGCGGGCCTGCTTGGCGGCCTGTTCGTCGGCGGTGCTGGCGGAGAAGGTGGAGGTGCGGGTGATGTTGGTGTTGACGATGCCGGGGCAGATGGTGGACACGCCGATCCCGTGGCCGGCGAGTTCGGCGCGCAGGCAGTCGGAGAGCATGAACACCGCGGCCTTGCTCGTGGCGTAGGCGGTGAGCGCCTTGGACGGCAGGTAGGCGGCCGCGGAGGCGAGGTTGACGATGTGGCCGCCCTCGTCGCGCTCGGCCATCAGGGCGCCGAAGGCCCGGCAGCCGTGGATGACGCCCCAGAGGTTGACGTCCAGGACCCGCTGCCACTCCTTCTCGGTGGTCTCCAGGAAGGTCCCGGAGTGGCCGATGCCCGCGTTGTTGACGACCACGTCGGGCACGCCGTGCTCGGCGGCGACCTGCTGGGCGAACGCGTCGACCGCGGCGCCGTCGCCGACGTCCACCCGGTAGGCGTACGCGGCCGGGCCGAGCAGCCCGGCCAGCTCGGCGGTGCGGCGGGCCGCGTCGAGGTCGAGGTCGCAGACCACCACCCGGGCGCCCTCCTCGGCGAAGGCGAGCGCGGTGGCCCGGCCGATGCCGCTGCCGCCGCCGGTGATGACGACCAGCCGGCCGTCCCCGGGCACGGCCGCCTCGGACCCGGACGCGCCGGTCCCGGTGCGGGTGATGTGTTCGCGGACCATTCCTGCCACGGTGGTTCCCTTCTCCAGCAGCGCGGACCAGTGGGTGGCGCGCAGGGTGCGGCGGGTCAGCCTGGGCGCCCAGCGCTCCAGGCCCTCGGTGAGGTGGCCGCCGACGAAGCGGTCCTCGGTGAGGGTGATCACCTGGACCGGTACCTCGGTGGGGCGTTCGCGCGGGTCGCGCAGGACCGGGCGCATGTTGGCCCGGTAGAGCTCGATGCCGCGCACCGCGTCGCGCCGCAGGCTGGGCTGCGGGTGGCCGGGGCGCGGGGTGATGCCCTCCAGCCGGTGCAGCAGCCGCGGCCAGGCGCGGGCGAGACCGAGCCGCCAGACGCCGGGAGCGAGGAAGGGCAGGTGGAAGGCGGTGATGTACCAGGAGTCGAGGCTCTGGGCGAGCAGCTGCTTCAGGTGCCGCGGGGTGGGGCGGCGCAGGCGCTCGCGCAGCCAGAAGCCCACGTGGTCGAGGCAGGGGCCGGAGAGGGTGGTGAAGGAGGCGAGACGGCGTTCGGCCCCGGGGGCGGTGACGGCCTCCCAGGACTGCAGCGAGCCCCAGTCGTGGGCGACGAGGTGCACCGGGCGGTCGGGGCTGACCGCGTCGGCGACGGCGAACAGGTCGGCGGCGAGCTGTTCGAGGCGGTAGCCGGAGCGGTCGGCGGGCACGCCCGAGGCACCGGCGCCGCGCACGTCGTAGCGGACCACGTGGTGGTCGCGGGCGAGGTCGGCGGCGACGTCGTCCCAGACCGCGTGGGTGTCGGGGTAGCCGTGGACCAGCAGCACGGTGGGCGCGGCCGGGTCGCCCTGCTCGTGGACGGCGAGCGGCAGGCCGCCGGAGCGGACCGTGCGGCGGCGGGTGGGGGTGCTCATCGGGCGGCTCCCTCGGGGGCGGTCACGGCGGTGGCGACGGGGGCAGTATTCCAGCGGCGGACGTGCGGGAGGTCGTCGTCCAGCCAGTAGGCGTCGTCCTCCGTCACCACCAGCAGCTCCTCGAACTTGATGCCGGTCTCGCGGAACCCGATGTGCGGCTCCACCGCCCACAGGCCCGGGGTGGGCGCGTGCCGGGAGGAGCGGCCGTCCGCCCACAGCGGCGAACGGCCGTGCAGGCGCTCGCTGACGAGTTCGCGGCCGAGCGTCTGGAGGGTGCGCACGCCGAAGCCGAGGAGGTTCACCCCGGCGGGGCCGCGCGCCGTCGTCCGGGTGACCTGGTGACCGATCACCCGGCCCGGGTAGACGCGGTGGCGGTTGTCGTAGCCGTGCGCCTCGATCTGGGCGTCGACGGCCGCGTAGACCTCGGAGAGCGGCTTGCGGGCGCGGACCTCGGCGAGGATCAGCTCGCGGTAGACCCGCAGGTCGGCGGCGAGGCGGTCCCAGACGCGGTTCTCGCCGACCTTGCCGCCGTAGCCGATGTCGGCGGTGTAGCCGTCGACGACGGGCGCGCAGTCCAGCACGTACGGCATGCCCTCCTGGAGGCGGCGGTTGCCGGCGAAGAACTGCAGCGGGGTGTGGAAGTGACGGAACGCCGTCCGGTCGCCGAACCACGCGAAGGGGACGTGGAAGAAGTCCTGCACGCCGGCGGCGACCAGGCGGCGGCGCAGCTGGGCGGTGGCCTGGCGTTCGGTGACGCCGGGTTCGATCCAGGCGGCGACCTGCTCGGCGCAGTCGTAGGCGAGCTGCTGGGTCTCCCGGAAGCGCGCGAGGTCGCGCTCGGTGAACGGGAAGGCGGGGGTGCGCGGCACGGCGGGGCTCCTTCTGGGCTACGGGGCGGTGGAGCTGGGCGCGACTAGACGTCGAGCACGAGGGTCTCGCCCCCGGCGGCGCGGGAGACGCAGGGCAGCAGGGCTCCGGCGGCGCGCTGCTCGGGGGTGAGGCGGCGGTCGCGGTGGTCGGCGGTGCCGGCCAGCAGCCGGACCTCGCAGGTGCCGCAGAAGCCCTGCCGGCAGGAGTACGCGAGGTCGGGGCGGGCCTCGCGGAGCACGTCCAGGGCGGAGCGGTCGGCGGGGACGGCGAGGTCGGGGCCGTCGGCGCCGAGGCGGAGGGTGAACGGCTCGCCGTCGGTGACCGGGGCGGCGCCGAAGCGTTCGAAGTGCAGGGAGGCGGCGGGCGAGGCGTCCAGCGCCTGCTGCACGGCGGCCAGCATCGGGGCCGGGCCGCAGCAGTAGACGGCGGCGCCGCGCGGGGCGTGGGCGAGCAGTTCGGCGCCGGTGGGCGGGCCGCCGTGCTCGTCGTCGGTGCGCAGGCGGACCCGGTCCGGGTCGAGGGCGCGCAGTTCGGCGGCGAACGGGAGGGTGTCGGCGCTGCGGCCGGTGTGGACCAGCCGCCAGTCCAGGCCGTGCCGGCGGGCCTCGCGCACCATCGGGAGCAGCGGGGTGACGCCGATGCCGCCGGCCAGCAGCAGGACGGCCGGTTCGGCGCAGAAGGCGAAGCCGTTGCGCGGGCGGCGGGCCGTGAGGCGGGTGCCGGGCCGGACGGTGTCGTGGATCTCGGCGGAGCCGCCGCCCCCGTCGGGCAGCCGGCGCACCGCGATCCGGTAGCCGGCGCGGTCGGCGGGGTCGCCGCAGAGCGAGTAGTGGCGTTCGCGGCCGGAGGGGAGCGTGAGGCGCAGGTGGGCGCCGGGCTGCCAGGCCGGGAGGTGACCGCCGGAGGGGTCGGCGAGGGTCAGCTCGACGGCGTCGGCGGCGACGTCGCGGCGGGCGGCGACGACCAGGTCCAGCGCCGGGACGGGGGTGCCGAGGGGGCGCCGGGGGTTGCGGCGCAGCAGCGGGCCGCCGAGGGCGGGGCTGTAGCGGTCGCCGAAGGCGGTGAGGAAGCGGAAGAAGGTGTCGGCGCGGGGGCGGCCGTAGAGGTCGGGGGGCGGGGTGCGCAGGTCCATCCGGCGGGGTCCTTGGGGGCTCGGGTGGTACGGGCTCGGGGGTTCTGGGGCGGGCTGGCGGGCGGGCGGGTCGGCGTCGGCTCGGCGGCCGGGCGGGCCGGTGGCC